>CAZKDU010000295.1:2015-2749 GCA_964551485.1 uncultured Burkholderiaceae bacterium | reverse complement strand
AGAGGATGCCCAGGGCCATGAGCGCGGCAATGCCCTGCCCGTTGGGCGGGATCTCGTGCACGGTGTAGCCCCGGTAGCCGTGGGCGATGGGCGTGACCCACTCGGGCCGGTAGGCCGCGAGGTCCTGGCGCGTCAGGGCGCCACCGTGCTCGACCATGAAGCGCGCCAGCGCCTCGGCGATCTCGCCCTCGTAGAAGGCCGCGCCGCGGGTCGCGGCGATCGCGCGCAGGCCCCGTGCCGCGGCCGGAAAGCGGAACAGCTCGCCGACCTCGGGCGCGCGGCCGTGCGGCAGGAAGGCCTGGGCAAAGCCCGGCAGGCCCTGCAGCTCGGGGGTGGCCGCGGCCCACTTCTGCTGCACCACGGGCGGCACGGCGTACCCGCGCTCGGCCAGCTCGATGGCCGGGGCCAGCAGGTCGGCAAACGGCAGGCGGCCGAAGCGCTCGCTCAGAGCCGCCCAGGCGCTGACCGCGCCGGGCACCGTGACCGAGTCGGGCCCGCGTTTGGGTGGGGCGCTGGCGCCGTCCCCGTGCCGGGCCACGAATTGCGCGCGGCTCCAGGCGGCCGGGGCCCGCCCCGAGGCGTTGAGCCCGTGCAGGGTCTGGCCGTCCCAGAGGATGCAGAAGGCGTCGCTGCCCAGGCCGTTGCTGACCGGCTCGCACACCGTCATGGCCGCCGCCGCGGCCACGGCCGCGTCCACCGCGTTGCCGCCCTGCTGCAGCATGCGCAGCCCGGCC
>CAZKDU010000295.1:0-2005 GCA_964551485.1 uncultured Burkholderiaceae bacterium | reverse complement strand
AGCGGGTGCGAGGTGGCGACCACATTGCGCGCAAACAGGGGCAGGCGCACGCTGCCGTAGGGGTTGGCGTAGTTGAAGCGCATGCCGCAGATTATGGGCCGCGGCCCGCGCGCGTGCTATCCACCAGGCGTCGCCTGGGCAGGCCACACGACCCGGCCCCGGACCGGTGCGGCAGGTGTCGGGCGGCCGTGCGCGCCGGGCCGGGCCATGAGCGCGCCGGCCCACGCCCGCCGCGCAGCCCACCGCCGGGCTCAGCCCTTGAACAGGTTGTGGTGCAAGCGGCGCAGCGACCACCAGACGGCGGTCGCCACCACCGGGATGGCCACAGCCGAGGTGGTTTCGGCGCTGAGCGGCCAGCCCAGCTCCTTGGCACCCTTGGCCAGGTAGCTGACCAGGCCGACGATGTAGTAGGTGATGGCGGCCACCGACAGGCCCTCCACCGTGGACTGCAGCTTGAGCTGCAGGTCCTGGCGCTGGTTCATGGTGGCCAGCAGGGCCTGGCTGCTCTCCTGCTGCTCGATCTCCACGCGCGTGCGCAACAGGTTGCTCATGCGCGAGACGCGCTGCGACAGCGCATCCTGGCGGCGCGTGGCCCACTCGCAGGTGCTGCGCGCGGGCGTGAGGCGGCGGTCCATGAACTCGCGGATGGTTTGCAGCCCGGCCAGGCGCGACTCGGCAATGTCGACCACACGCTTGTCCACCAGCTCGAAGTAGGCGGCACTGGCCGAGAAGCGCGAATGCGAGGCAGCGTACTGACTCTCGACCTGGCCGGCCAGCTTGGTCAGGCGGTCCAGCAACTCGGGCTCGTCCTCGCGGATGGCGGTGCGGATGGCGGTGGCCAGCGCGGCCAGCTCGCGCTCGGCGGTGGCCAGCACGGCGGCGGCGTCGCGCGCGGCCGGCAGGCCCAGCAGCGCGGCCATGCGGTAGGTCTCGATCTCCAGCAGCTGCTGCACCAGGCGGCCCAGGCGGCGCGGCGAGATGCTGCCGGCCAGCAACACCATGCGCGAGGCGCCGTCGGGGTGGATGGCGAAGTCGGTGTAGACCTCACCCAGGCCGTCGGCCACGGTGGAGGCGACCAGGCTGTCCTCGTGCAGCACGTGCTTGACCAGTGAGCCCGAGCCGAAGGTGCGGCTGGGCAGCACCCACAGGTGCAGGCTGGCCAGGCACTCGCCCGGCAGCGCCGCCAGCCAGTCCTGCGGCACGGCATCCAGCGCCGAGCCGGGCTCGCGCTCGCCGAAGTGCTCGGCGTCATGGATCGGCTGCATGAAAGTCCAGCTGACGAACTCGGTGTGCAGTTCCCAGCGGATGCGAAACGGCCCCAGGTCCATGCGGATGTGGGTGCTCTGGGCGTCGGGCAGCGGCAGGTGGCGTTCGCGCAGCAGGGCCGCCACGTGGGCACGGCTGGCCTCGCGCTGGGCCGCATCGCCGAGCATGACGATGTGCGAGATCGCCACCGGGGCCTGCACCGCCTCGGGCGGGCGAGCATGGACCTCGTTGTGCAGCGCCACGCGCTGCGGGTGCATGGACAGACGTTGTGTGTTCATTGTGCTGCGGCCAGCACCCCGGCCCGGGCCGGGGGCGCCGCTGTCCTGTGGGCAAGGCCGCTATTGTGACGCAGCCCCACCGGCCCGCCCTGGGGAGCCAACTCCAGTCCGGCGGCCCGCACCGGGCCCCGTGCCGGACCGGCCACCAGGCATGAAAAAAGGCACCCGCGCGGGGTGCCTGGTGCAGGGGCGGGCCATGGCCGCAGGGCTGGCCCGCCGTGCGGGGCCTGTACGGGGCCTGTAGGCCACGCGACCGCTGGCCTGGCTGCGGCGGCGCGGCGCCAGCCGCCAGTGGGCGGCCCGGCCTCAGTCCTCGACGAAGGCCTCCTCGCGCTTGGACTTGACCGCCGGCAGCAGCACGATCACCAGCAGCACCAGGGCCACCAGCAGCAGCCCGGCCGACAGCGGCCGCGTGGCGAACACGCTCCAGTCGCCGCGCGAGAGCAGCAGCGCGCGGCGCA
>CAZKDU010000294.1:0-2767 GCA_964551485.1 uncultured Burkholderiaceae bacterium | reverse complement strand
ATGGGCAACCTCGCGCAGATCGACACCCCCTACCTCACCGAGGGCTCGTCGGGCCTGACCTTCGCCGTCGACAAGTTCAAGGGCTGGCCGCACAGCGGCCACATCACCCTGGCGCGCGGCGAGCGTTCGCGCCTGGCCGACTTCGCCAGCGAGGTGCTGTGACCCGGCGTGCCGGCTGAACCGGCGGGTGGCCCGAGCGCCGGTGCCCGATCTTGCCGGGACCGTGAACCGGCGCTCAGTCCTCGTCCAGCGCCTGGAAACGCTCGGCCAGGTGCTCGAGCAGCGCCCGCACGGCCGGCAGCAGGCCGCGGCGCGATGGGAACACGGCGTGCACGACCTCACGCTGCGGTGCCCAGCCCGGCAGCACCTGGACCAGGGTGCCGCTGGCGAGCGGCTCGCGCACCAGCATCGACGGCAGTTGCACCACCCCCACCCCAGCCAGAGCGGCGGCGCGCAGTGCACCCATGCTGCGTGTCACCAGCCGCGGGTGGTGCGGCACAGCCGCCTGGGCCCCGCCCGGGCCCAGCAGGCGCCACACATGCTCATTCTGCGGCAACCCCAGGTCCAGGCTGGGCAGCGTGGCCAGTTCGGCCGGCTGTTGCAGCGCCGCCCGCCCGGCCAGCAGGCCGGGCGCCGCCACCAGGCACTGGCCGCGGTCGGCCAGCACCCGCAGCACCAGCTCGCTGTCCTCCAGAGGCGGCGGCCGCACGCGCAGCGCCAGGTCGAGGCCCTCGCCCACCACGTCGACCCGGCGGTTGGTGTCTTCCAGGTGGATGCTGACCTGCGGGTGGGCGGCCATGAACTCGGCCAGCATGGGGCCGACGCGCAGGTCCAGCAGCATCACCGGGCAGCTCATGCGCACCGTGCCACAGGGCTCGGCCCGGCTGCGTGCGATGGCGTCCTGCGCCGCTTCGGCCTCGACCAGCATGGCCCGGCAATGGCCGTAGTAAGTCTGGCCGATCTCGGTGACCATGAAGCGCCGGGTCGAGCGCTGGATCAGCCGCACCCCCAGGCGCTGCTCCAGCAGCGCGATGCGCCGGCTGAGCGTGGACTTGGGCAGACCCAGGGCGCGCCCGGCCGGGGCAAAGCCCCCGTGGTCCACCACCTGGACGAAGTAGTACAAGTCATTGAGGTCTTGCATGGCCCTGCCCGATTGTTCCTGAAATGGAACTCTGATGGCAATAAATGGCATCTATACAAACCATTGTTGCATGATTAATCTCTCAAACTTGGACTGCCGCCTTCGCTGCAGCGACCTCAGGAGATGCACATGAAACGGGTTCTTGGTGTCCACAGCGCCCCTGAACAGCATTGGGTGGGGGACGGTTTTCCAGTGCGTTCGCTGTTTGGCTACGACGGCCTGGGCCGGGAGCTCAGCCCGTTCCTGCTGCTCGACCATGCGGCACCGGCCTCGTTCGACCCGGCACCACAGCCGCGCGGCGTGGGCCAGCACCCGCACCGTGGTTTCGAGACCGTGACCATCGTCTACCAGGGCGAGCTGGCACACCGCGACTCGACCGGCGCCGGTGGCCTGATCGGACCGGGCGACGTGCAGTGGATGACGGCCGCGCGCGGCATCGTGCACGAGGAGTTTCACTCGCCAGCCTTCACCGAGCGCGGCGGCACGCTGGAGATGGTGCAGCTCTGGGTCAACCTGCCGGCCAAGGACAAGATGACCGCCCCCGGCTACCAGACCCTGCTGAACGCCGACATCCCCCATGTGGCGCTGGCCGACGGTGCCGGCCAAGCGCGGGTGATCGCCGGCGAGCTCAGAGGCCAGCGTGGCCCGGCGCGCACGTTCACGCCCATGAATGTGTGGGACCTGCGCCTGGCCGAGGGGTCGACGGCCCGTCTGGCCGCCCACGACGGCCACACGCTGGCGCTGGTGGTGCTGCACGGCGCGGTGCGGGTGAACGGCCAGGCGGCCGGCGCCGGCCAGCTGGTGCACCTGGACCGCACCGGCACCGAGGTGGTCCTCGAAGCGCCCGGCGGGGCCACGCTGCTGTGGCTGGCAGGCGAGCCGATCGACGAGCCCGTGGTCGGTCACGGCCCGTTCGTGATGAACAGCGTGGCCGAAATCCACCAGGCCATTGCCGACTACCAGCGCGGCCGCTTCGGCCACCTCGCGGCCTGAGGTGCCGGGCCGGCTCCACCATTTGCCAGCGGACGGCCCCTGGGCAGCATGCCTGGGGCCACGCCATGGCAGCCTTGCCGCCCAGGACTGTGACAAGCCCAGGGCGGGCAGCCGCCACTGCGTTCGGCACACGGGCGTGTGCAGCTCAATTGCTATCGAAATGAGAGCAAACTATTTAGTTTCGGCAAGGGCCAGGACGATTTTCAGAAGTCGTCGCTGTAGGACGCCAAGCTCTCGAACTTGGTCAGTGGCTTGAGGAAGGCAAGCTTGACGGTGCCGGTTGGCCCGTTGCGCTGCTTGCCGATGATGACCTCGGCCACGCCCGGCTCCTTGCTGTCCTTGTTGTAGTAGTCGTCGCGGTAGATGAACATGATGACGTCGGCGTCCTGCTCGATGGCGCCGGACTCGCGCAGGTCGCTCATCATGGGGCGCTTGTCGGTGCGGGTTTCCACGCTGCGATTGAGCTGCGACAGCGCGATCACCGGGCACTGCAGCTCCTTGGCCAGCATCTTCAGGCCGCGCGAGATCTCGCCGAGCTCGGTGGCGCGGTTCTCGCCGTCGGAACTGGAGCCGCTCATGAGCTGCAGGTAGTCGACCACGATCAGGCCGAGCTTGCCGCACTGGCGCGCCAGC
>CAZKDU010000293.1:0-2769 GCA_964551485.1 uncultured Burkholderiaceae bacterium | reverse complement strand
GCGTAAGCCAACAGATTTACAGTCTGCCCCCTTTAGCCACTCGGGCACCCCTCCGCAGAGCCTTTGACTATAGCACGGTTTGATGTCGATCGCCAGACCTGGCCCCAAGATTTTCCGTAAACCCGGCCTGCGCCGGCCGACACATGGCCCGTGCATGATGGGTGCAGGGCCCGCGGGTGGCGCCGGCCCACACTGAGCACGGGAGTTGCTTGTGGCAGATGGCATGACCCAACCCCTTCACCTGGCCCTGCAGGGCGGCGGCTCGCACGGGGCTTTCACCTGGGGGGTGCTGGACACCCTCCTGGCCGACGAGCGGCTCTCGATTGCGGCCGTCAGCGGCACCAGCGCCGGCGCGGTCAACGCAGTGGCGCTGGCACACGGCTTCGCCACGGCAGCGCCCGGCGTGCCACCACGCGAGGCCGCCCGCGCGGCGCTGCGCCACGTCTGGTCGGAGGTATCGCAGCTCGGCCGCCTGAGCAGCCTGCCCAGCGGCCTGGGCCTGCTGGGGTTTCCCATGGAGTCGGCGTTCACCCAGATGGTCACAGGCGCCATGAGCAGCGTGATGTCGCCCTACCAGGCCAACCCACTGGACATCAACCCGCTGCGCAGCCTGCTGGAGCGCGAGATCGACTTTGCGGCCATCGCCCGCCGCACGGGCCGCGCCGGCATGCCCAGGGTGCTGATCAGTGCCACCCACGTGGCCACGGGCCGCGCCGTGGTGTTCGAAGGCAAGCGCCTGAGCGCCCAGGCGGTGATGGCCTCGGCCTGCCTGCCCATGTTGTTCCAGGCGGTGGAGATCGACGGCGAGGCCTACTGGGACGGCGGCTACTCGGCCAACCCACCCCTGCTGCCCCTGCTGGAGGGGGGGATGGACCGCGACTTGGTGCTGGTACAGATCAACCCGCTGCAACGCGAGGCCCCGCCCAAGAGCGCCAGCGACATCCTGGCGCGCGCCGACGAGCTGGGCTTCAACGCCAGCCTGCTGGGCCAGATGCAGGCCCTGGCCCTGCTGAACCAGGTGCTGGCGCGCGACGGCACCCCCGGGGTGCGCCTGCACCGCATCGGCGGCGGGCTGGCACTGCAGGAATTCACGGCGTCCAGCAAGCTCTCGGCCGACGCCGGCCTGATCCAGGCGCTGTTCGAGCGGGGCCAGACGGCCGGCCGGCAGTGGCTGTCGCGCCACCACGCAGACCTGGGCCAGCGCAGCAGCATCGACCCGGTGGCCGACTACCTGGGAGGGCGCGACGCCCTGCCCGACCTGGGCCGCGCCGCCCAGGCCCCCACCCTGCCCTCGATGCCAGGCGCCCACACGGCGGTCACAGCAGCAGACGGCCCCATGGGCACACCCTCCACGGCCCCGGTCTCCGTCACCGCACAAGCCACCCAGGCCGCCCCAGGCACCGGTGCACCCGCCACCCACCCGGCTCACCCGGCCCGGCCGGCGCGCTGGTGGCAGCACCTGGCCCGGCTATGGCGCCGCGGCCAGGGCTAGGTCGAGCGCCACACCGCGCGCGGCCAGCCAGTCGCGCGCCAGCGAGAAATGCCCGCAGCCCAGGAAAGGCACGGGCGGGCGCCGCGCCGACAGCGGCGAGGGGTGGTTGGCCTGCAGCACCAGGGCCGCGCAGCCGGCCCGGGCCGCGGTCTCGGTGATCAGCCCGGCCTTGGCCTGGGCGTGCGCACCCCAGAGCAGGTAGGCGCAGGGCGAGGCCTGGGCCGCCACGGCGGCGATCAGGGCGTCGGTCAGCGCCTCCCAGCCCTGGCGGGCGTGGCTGGCCGGGGCCCCGTCCTCCACCGTGAGGCAGGTGTTGAGCAGCAGCACCCCGCGCCCGGCCCAGTCGGCCAGCGAGCCGCTGGCGGGCCGGGGCAGGCCCAGGTCGCGCTGCAGCTCCTGGAAGATGTTGCGCAGCGAGGGCGGCAGCGCCTGGCCCGGCGCGACCGAGAACGCCAGGCCTTCGGCCTGGCCCGGGCCGTGGTATGGGTCCTGCCCCAGCACCACCAGACGCACCGCGGCCAGTGGCGTGGCCGCCAGCGCGCGCAGCGGCGCCGGCGGGTAGACGCTGGCGCCGGCGTCCAGGCGCTGCTGCACGAAGGCGCCGAGCCGCTGCCCCATGGGGCTGGCGAAAAACGCGCCGGTGACGGCGGCCCAGCCCTCCGCCACCGGCCAGTCGGCCGGGGCCCAGGCGCGCAGGCGCGCCGGGCCGGGGGCGTCGGCGCCGCCCGGTCCCCAAGGCAAATCGGCCTGCAGCCCTTGTCCGATGGACATGGTTTGCTATGAAAACAGGAGCGACCGGGGCTACCGGCTCAGGCGAACAGCGCGGCCAGGGCGGCGCCCGGGTCGGGCGCACGCATGAAGGCCTCGCCCACCAGGAAGGCGTGCACGTTGGCCTCGCGCATGCGCTGCACGTCGGGGCGCTGCAGGATGCCCGACTCGGTGACCAGCACACGGTCGGCCGGCACCTCGCCCAGCATGGACAGTGTGGTGTCCAGCGTCACCTCGAAACTGCGCAGGTTGCTGATGCCGACCAGCGGCGTCTTCAGGCGCAGCGCGCGCGCCAGCTCGGCGCGGTCGTGCACCTCCACCAGCACCGCCATGCCGAGCGCGTGGGCGGTGGCCTCGAGCTCGGCCATCTGGGCGTCGTCGAGGCAGGCGGCGATCAGCAGGATGCAGTCGGCCCCGATGGCACGCGCCTCGAACACCTGGTAGGGGTCGAGCATGAAATCCTTGCGCAGCACCGGCAGGTCACACGAGGCGCGGGCCTGCTTGAGGAA
>CAZKDU010000292.1:0-2773 GCA_964551485.1 uncultured Burkholderiaceae bacterium | reverse complement strand
TCGACCGGCTGCGACGCCCAGCCGTACTTCCGCATCTTCAACCCGGTCAGCCAGAGCCAGAAGTTCGACCCCGAGGGCCGCTTCATCCGGCGCTACCTGCCGCAGCTCGCGGCCCTGCCCAGCGAGGCCCTGCACGCCCCCTGGACGGCGCGCCCGCTGGACCTGCAGGCCGCCGGCGTGGTGCTGGGCCAGACCTACCCGCAGCCCATCGTGCAGCACGACCGGGCGCGCGAGGCGACGCTGCTGCGCTACGCCGTGGTCAAGAAGCCAGTCTGAGTCTGAGCGCCGATGCCAGCCTTGCCGATGCCCGTCTGAGCGCCCAGGCCCAGGCCTGCCCCAGTGGCCCACCCACCTGGCCCTGAGGCCACACGGCGGGCCAGTCCCCGGCCCCAAAACCATGGTCACTCACCGCGGTGTGGCTGCCCCAGCCATGCCCCGGTTTCACGCCAAAACTACACTTTTGATAGCAGACTTGTCAGCAATGGCAAGGGCTGGCGGCCTATTTTCCGAACCACCAGAGCGCCGCAGCGGCCACCAGGGCCAGCCACAGGCCCAGCACCGCCAGCGCCCCGGCCAGGCTGCGCGGCCTGGTGTGGCCGGCGGCCAGCCAGGCCTCGGCCTGGGCCCGGCAGTCGGCCAGCACCGGGGCCGGCAGCAGGCGCAGCGCCAGCCACACCAGGGCCGGCAGCAGCAGCAGGTCGTCGAGGTGGCCGAGCACCGGGATGAAGTCGGGCACCAGGTCGATCGGGCTCAGCGCATAGGCCACCACCAGCACGGCCAGGGCCTTGGCCTGCCAGGGCGTGGCCGGGTGGCGCCGCGCAAACCACAGGGTCAGGCCGTCGCGGCGCAGGCGGCGCGCCCAGGCCTGCAGGCTGGTCCAGGCGCTCATGCGGCGGGCGGCACGGCGCAGTGGCGGCGCACCAGGGCCAGCAGCTCGGCTTCGGCGTAGGGCTTGCCCAGGAAATGGTCGGCCCCGGCATGGCGCGCCACGGCCTGGTGGCGCTCGGCCGAGCGTGAACTGATGATGGCCACCGGCAGCTCGCGCAGGCGGTGGTCGGCGCGGATGTGGCGCAGCAGCTCCAGGCCGTCCATGTGCGGCATCTCGATGTCGCTGAGCACCAGGGCCGGGCGCTGCTGCTGCAGCGCGGCCAGGGCCTGCAGGCCGTCGGCGGCCTGCACCACCCGGTAGCCCTCGCGCTGCAGCAGGCGCTGGGTGACGCGGCGCACGGTGGTGGAGTCGTCGACCACCAGCACCAGGGGCACCTCGGCCGGGGCCGGCGGGTTGGCCACCGGCTCACCCTCGCCCAGGCTGAATCGCCGTGCATCCTCGCCGTGCAGGGCCGCCAGCACCACCGGGTTGTAGATCAGGGCCACGGCGCCTGAGGCCAGCAGCGTCGCGGCCGCCAGCCCGGGCAGGCGCGCGAGCTGGGGCCCAAGCTGGCGCACCACCACCTCCTGCTGGCCCAGCACCTCGTCGACCTGCAGCACCAGGCGCTCGCGCCCGCTGCGGCAAACCAGGGCGCTGATGCTGCGGCTGCCGCTCGCCAGCGGCGCGCGCGCCACCTGCAACAGCGCCCCCAGCCAGTGGAACGGCAGGGTCTGGTCTTCATGGGCAATGTGGCCGCTGGCGCGTGCCTGCGCCGCCAGCCCGGTTTCGATGCGGCGCACCCGCTCGACCAGGCCACTGGGCAGGCCCACGGTCAGGCCGCCGCTGCGCACCAGCAACACCTGGGTCACGGCCGTGGTCAGGGGCAGCAGCAGGCGGAACACCGCGCCCTGCTCCGGCGTGGCCACCAGCTCGACCTGCCCGCCCAGGGCCTGCACCTCGGCGCGCACCACGTCCAGCCCGACCCCGCGCCCGGCCTGCGCCGTGACCTGGGCCGCGGTGGAGAAGCCGGGGCTGAAGAGCAGCGCCGCGCGGGTGGCGTCGTCGGGCGCCTCGGCCTCGGTCCAGAGGCCACGCGCCCGCGCCTGGGCATCGATGGCGGTGCGGTCCAGGCCGGCCCCGTCGTCGCGCACCTCGACCCGCACGTCCTGGCCGCTCGGGCTCAGGCTCAGCGTGACCCGGCCCTCGGCCGGCTTGCCACGCGCCAGCCGCACGGCCGGGGGCTCGAGCCCGTGCACCACGGCGATGCGCAGCAGGTGGTCGAAAGCCGGCAGCATGCGGTCGAGCACGCCGCGGTCGAGCTCCACGGCGCCACCCTCGAGCACCAGCCGGGCCGCTTTGCCGGTGGCCCGGCTGGCCTCGCGCAGCACCTGGTGCAGGCGCTCGGCCACGCTGTCGAAGGCCACCATGCGGGTGCGCAGCAGGTCCTGCTGCAGCACGCGCGCCTGGCGCGCCTGCGAGACCAGCTCTTCGGTGGCGTCGTCGAGGCGGCGCTGCAGGCTGCGCTGGGCCGTGGCCACGTCGTCGACCGACTCGGCCATCATGCGGCTCAGCTCCTGCAGGCGGTTGAAGCGCTCCAGCCCCAGGGCATTGGCACCCTGGGCCTCGCCGGCCGCGCCCCGGGTCGGCGGCGGGTGCTCGGCCTCGGTGCTGAGCAGGCGCCACTGCTCGCGCAGCCGCGCCAGGCCCTCGCCCAGCTCGCCCATGCTGGTGCGCATCTGGCCCATGCCGGCTTCGAGGCGGGCGCGCGTCATCATGACCTCGCCGGCCTGGTCGAGCAGGCGGTCGAGCAGGCGCGCCAGCACACGCACCACGGTGCCCGGGGCCAGGCTGGCGCTGCTCGGGTCGGGCGATCTCTGGGGTGACGCGCGCCGCCTGATCGAGTTC
>CAZKDU010000291.1:0-2816 GCA_964551485.1 uncultured Burkholderiaceae bacterium | reverse complement strand
ACATCGTGGCCTGCGGGCCGCGCACGAAGGGCGAGAAGCCGGGCAGCGTGTCGGTGTGGGCCAGGCCCTCCACGTCGGCCGCGGTGTACAGCGGCTTGACGGTGATGCCCTCGGGCGTGACCCAGTTCAGCGCGTTCACGTCGCCGCCCGGGGCGGACTTGGCGGCGGCCTTGGCCCAGTCGGCCAGGCCGACGGTCTTGAATTCGGGGGTGGAAGAGGTCATGGTGCAGGCAGGAATGACTGTGCGGCAATCTTGCCAGTGTACATCATTCATAATTATTGATGCAAAATATCCTCTGGCATACAATCCCGCCCATGTCCGCCTTGACCCTGACCCCGCGTGCCCTTTATGAAGAGGTGGCCGAGCTGCTGCGCCAGCGCATTTTTTCGCGCGAGCTGGAGCCCGGCAGCTGGATCGACGAGCTCAAGCTGGCCGAAGAGTACGGCATCAGCCGCACCCCGCTGCGCGAGGCGCTCAAGGTGCTGGCGGCCGAGGGCCTGGTGACCATGAAGGTGCGCCGCGGCGCCTACGTGACCGAGGTGACCGAGGCCGATCTGGCCGACGTCTATCACCTGCTGGCCCTGCTCGAGTCCGACGCCGCCAGCGTGGTAGCCGACAAAGCCACCGACGCCCAGCTGCGCGAGCTGCAGAGCCTGCACCAGCAGCTGGAAAAGGCCGTGAGCCCCGAGCACACCGACCGCGAGCGCTTCTTCGAGATCAACGAGCGCTTTCACATGCGGCTGCTGGAGATCGCCAACAACCGCTGGCGCGACCAGGTGGTGGCCGATCTGCGCAAGGTCATGAAGCTCAACCGCCACCACTCGCTGCTCAAGTCAGGCCGGGTGGAAGAGTCGCTGCAGGAGCACCGTGCCATCATCGAGGCCCTGCTGGCCCGCGACCCGGCCCTGGCCATGCAGCGCATGCAAGCGCACTTCAAGAGCGGGCTCGAAGCTGCCGCTTGAGCCGGCCTTGGGGCCGACCGCCGTAGCCCCGCGCCCTGCCCGCCACACACCCGTCATTCCAGCCAGCCACGCGCCGCGCAGAGCCCGGCCCGATGCCTCCCAGCCCCCGCGGCCGACGCTCCGTCCCGCATCGGCTGGGCCCCTGAGGCACCCAGGACTGCCCCGTTGCCAGCCCTGGCACACAGGCGTAGAGTGATGTCCGGCAACGCCCCGCGGCGCTGCGAAGGAGAATGCCATGCAAACCTTTGCGCTCGACAACCGGATGCTCACCCTGCGCGGGGTGTTCTACCCCACCGGTTACGTGTTTGTGATGCTGCCCAGCCAGGCAGACGCCGAACAGCTGGACCGCGAACTGCACGACAGCGGCTACGACCGACAGCACCCGGTGATGATGCTCGCGCCCGACACCATCTTGCACGACATCGGCGGCACCGTGCGCCACGACAGCCACAGCCTCTGGCCCTCGGTCGGCACCGAAGCCGCCACCGTGCACGAGTACGAGCAGCGTGCCGAGCAGGGCCAGTGCGCACTGATGATCCATGCCCCCACCGACGACGACACCCGCCGCGTGATGGACGCCGTGCACCACGTGCCCTTCACCTACGCCCAGCGCTACCGCCGCCTGGTGATCGAAGACCTGCACTGAGCCAGCCACCAGTGCCCCGCCCCTGCTTGCCGGCCTGCCACGGCAAGTTCCCAAGGACCACTCACCCCAAAGCCATTGCTCCTCTTTTGATAGCAAAACAGTGAACAATGGCAAGGGCTGATGGCCATTTTGACCAATGACCCTGGCACCGGGCAAGGTACGGTCTCAAGTGCACCGCCCGGCGCAGGCAACCCACCCGCCCCAGACCTCCGATGCACCGAATCACCCTGCCCCTTCTCTGGCTCAGCCTGGCGCTGAGCGCCTGCACCAGCGACCAGCTCTACGCCACCGGCCGCAACGCCCAACGCGGGCAATGCCAGAAACAGCCCGACGCGGCCACCCGCGAACGCTGCCTGAAAGACGCGGACACCCCGCACGACGCCTACCAGAAAGAAGCCAACCCCGAACGCCGCTGACCGGTACACCCGGGGCCCGACAACACACGGGCCTGCCCCGCAGGGACTGCCACGCTGGTCCTGCGCGGCCACATGGCGGCGCCGCCGGGTTCAGGCCGCGTCGCGCACCTGGCCACGCGCCAGCGCCATCACCTCGTGCGGGCTCAGGCCCTTGAGGCGGTGGTCGCTCCAGACCTGGCGCCACTTGCGCGCGCCCGGCAGGCCGTTGCGCAGGCCCAGCATGTGCCGTGCGATGCTGTACCAGGGCGTCCCGTGGTCCCGGGCCTCGCGCGCCATGTAGGCCACCATCTGCTCCTCCACGGCCTCGCGGCTCGGGGCCTGGGCTGGCGGGTCGCCGAAGAAGGCGCTGTCCCAGCCGGCCAGCCACCAGGGGTTGTGGTAGGCCTCGCGCCCCACCATCACACCGTCCAGCAGGGCCAGCTGCTCGTTCACCTGGGCATCGGCCGTGAAGCCGCCATTGATGGCGATGGTGAGCTGTGGGAACTCGCGCTTGAGCTGGTGCACCACGGCATAGCGCAGCGGCGGCACCTCGCGGTTTTCCTTCGGGCTCAGGCCCTGCAGCCAGGCGTTGCGGGCGTGCACGATGAACACCTCGCAGCCGGCCTCGGCCACCGTGCCCACGAAGTCGCGCACAAAGCCGTAGCTCTCGCCGCGGTCGATGCCGATGCGGTGCTTGACCGTGACCGGGACGTCCACCACGTCGCGCATGGCCTTCACGCCGTCGGCCACCAGCCGGGGCTCGGCCATCAGGCAGGCGCCGAAGGCGCCGCGCTGCACGCGCTCGCTCGGGC
>CAZKDU010000290.1:0-2827 GCA_964551485.1 uncultured Burkholderiaceae bacterium | reverse complement strand
GCCGACCTTGACGATGGTGTGCACCTGCTCGCCGCGCACCGTGTCGACGGTGAGCACGATCATCCCGTCGTTGAGCAGCAGCGTATCGCCGGGCTTCACGTCTCGCGGCAGCTCCTTGTAGTCGAGCCCCACCGCGGTGTGGTCGCCCGGTTCGGTGCGGCCGGCGTCGAGAACGAACGGCGCACCGTTGCGCAACATCACCTTGCCGTCGGCGAACTTGCCGACACGGATCTTCGGGCCCTGCAGGTCGGCCATGATGGCCACCTCACGGCCGGCGCGCTGTGCGGCCTCGCGCACCAGGCGGGCGCGCTCGATGTGGTCCTGCGCCGTGCCGTGGCTGAAGTTCAGCCGCACCACGTTGACGCCGGCGCGGACCATCTGCTCGAGCAGGGCCGGGTCGCTGGAGGCGGGACCGAGGGTGGCAACAATTTTGGTGGCGCGACGTGGCATGCAAACTTTCTGGTGACTGCGTGTCAATTTTCCCATGAAACCCCTGCCGGCCACGGCCCACGCACCGACCCGGTGGTTCTGCCGCCCCACCCGGGACGGCCTGTTCTGGCCCAGCCTTGACCTGGGTCAAAGCCGGAGGCGACTGAATGCCCGAGCATCGCGGGCAGGCGCGGCACCGGCCAGCCCTTGGCTCATGCCCGCGGCCACAACACACCCACACACTCCATGACCGCCATTCCCACCACACCCGTGCCTGTCGACCAGGCCCTGCCCCCGCGCAAAACCTTGCGGGCCTGGTTAATCCCTTTGTCCCGACGCACGACTGCATGGGCCCTGTGGCTGCTGGCGCTGGACTACGGCCTGCTGCTGGCCACCCTGGCCGGCGCCGTGCTGTGGCGGTCCTGGTGGGCACAGCTCGCCAGCGGCCTGGCCGCGGGCTTCGTGATCGGCCGGCTCTTCATCATCGGCCACGACGCCTGCCACCAGAGCCTGACACCGCACCGCCGGCTCAACCGCTGGCTCGGCCGCCTGGCCTTCCTGCCCTCGCTGACCCCCTACAGCCTGTGGGACGCCGGCCACAACGTGGTGCACCACGGCTACACCAACCTCAAGGGCGTCGACTTCGTCTGGGCGCCGCTGACACCGGCCGAGTTCGCCGCGCTGCCACCGCTGCGGCGCCGGGCCTATCGCCTGTACCGCAGCGGTTGGGCGCCGGGCCTGTACTACCTGGTGCAGATCTGGTGGCTGCGCATGTTCTTCCCGAGCGCTCGCCACATGCCCACGCAGCGGCCGGTGTTCCGGCGCGACTGCTGGCTGGTCAGCCTGTTCGGCCTGGCCTGGCTGGGCGCCACGGCGGCCGCGGCCCTGGCGAGCGGCCAGTCCGTGGCCAGGGCGCTGCTGATGGGCGTGGCCGTGCCCTTCTTGTTCTGGAACTTCATGATCGGCTTCGTGGTGTACGTGCACCACACCCACGTGCGCGTGCCCTGGTTCGACGACAAGACGGCCTGGGCCCGGGCTCAGCCGTTTGTCTCGACCACGGTGCACCTGACCTTTCCCTGGCGCATCGGCGCGCTGCTGCACCACATCATGGAGCACACCGCCCACCACGTGGACATGAGCATCCCGCTGTACCGCCTGAAGCAGGCCCAGGCCCGGCTGGAGGCCCTGCTGCCCCAGCGCATCGTGGTGCAGCCGTTCTCCTGGCGCTGGTATTTCCGCACCGCACGCGCCTGCAAGCTGTACGACTTCGGCCGCGCCTGCTGGACCGACTACGCGGGACGGGCCGTGCCGGCCCCCTGAGCCCTGCAACCCGGGAGTCCGCGGACGATTTTCGGGGGCTGCGCCGGAGGCAACGCCCCGCACGGCGCACAGCCCATGGCCAGGCCATGGGCCGCACACCGCCACCGCACTCAGGCGCGCTGGGCCATGGCGTCGGCCACGGCCAGGGCCGTGATGTTGACGATGCGGCGCACCGTGGACGAGGGCGTGAGGATGTGCGCCGGCCGCGCCGCGCCCAGCAGTACCGGCCCCACCGTGGTGTTGCCCGCGCCCGTGACCTTGAGCACGTTGAACAAAATGTTGGCGGCGTCGATGTTGGGACAGATCAGCACGTTGGCCGAGCCCTGCAGGGTGGACTCCAGCAGGTAGGCAGCGCGAATGTCCTCGGACAGCGCCGCGTCGCCGTGCAGCTCGCCGTCGCACTCGATGTCGGGGCCACGGCTCACGAACAGCTCGCGCGCGGCGCGCATCTTGCGCGCCGAGGGCCGGTTGCTCGAGCCGTAGTTGGAGTGCGACAGGAACGCCACCTTGGGCGTGATGCCGAAGCGTCGCACTTCCTCGGCCGCGAGCTCGGCGATCTCACAGAGCTGCTCGGCCGTCGGGTCCTCATTGACGTAGGTGTCGGCGATCAGCAGCACGTGTTTTTCGAGCAGCAGCGCGTTCATGGTGGCGAAGCCACTGACGCCGCGGCGCAGGCCGATCACGTCGCGCACGTGCTCCAGGTGGGCGTCGAAGCGGCCCAGCGTGCCGCAGACCATGGCGTCGGCGTCGCCCAGGTGCACCATGAGCGCGGCGATCAGCGTGGTGGAGCGGCGCACCGCGGCCTTGGCGGCCTCTGGCGAGACGCCGCGGCGGCCCATGAGCTTGTGGTAGGCCTCCCAGTACTGGCGGAAGCGCGCGTCGTGCTCGGGGTCGACCAGCTCGAAGTCGCGGCCGGCCGCCAGGCGCAGGCCGGCCTTCTGGATGCGCGCCTCGATCACGGCCGGGCGGCCGACCAGGATGGGGCGGGCCAGGTCCTCGTCGAGCGCGGCCTGGGCGGCGCGCAGCACGCGCTCGTCCTCGCCCTCGGCGTAGGCCACGCGCTTGCGGCTGGCCGGCG
>CAZKDU010000289.1:0-2869 GCA_964551485.1 uncultured Burkholderiaceae bacterium | reverse complement strand
AAGCTGGGCCACCACCGAGGTGTCGCGGTACTGCACCATCGAGTGCACGATGCTCTGCGGGTGGATCACCACCTCAAGCTGCTCGGGTGCCAGGCCGAACAGGTAGCGCGCCTCGATCACCTCGAGCGCCTTGTTCATCATGGTGGCCGAATCCACCGAGATCTTGCGGCCCATGACCCAGTTCGGGTGGGCGCAGGCCTCCTCGGGTGTGACCGCGCGCAGGCTGGCCGGCTCGCGCGAGCGATACGGCCCGCCCGAAGCGGTGAGGATGATCTTCTCGACCCGCTCGGGCCAGGTGGCCGGGTCTTCGGGCAGCGACTGGAAGATGGCCGAGTGCTCGCTGTCGATCGGCAGCAGCGTGGCCCCGCCCTCGCGCACGGCGCGCAGGAACACCTCGCCGCCGACCACCAGGGCTTCCTTGTTGGCAAGCAGCAGGCGCTTGCCGGCGCGCGCCGCGGCCAGGCAGGGCGCCAGCCCGGCAGCGCCCACGAT
The DNA here is from genome assembly GCA_964551485.1 of uncultured Burkholderiaceae bacterium. Taxonomy (GTDB): domain Bacteria; phylum Pseudomonadota; class Gammaproteobacteria; order Burkholderiales; family Burkholderiaceae_C; genus CAZKDU01. Next base: position 2,377 of record CAZKDU010000289.1, on the reverse strand, counting down.
GGCCGCCATGACGGTGTCCACGGACTCATCGGCTGCTATATTTTCAATAGCATCCGAGCCATGACCGACAAGGGTTGGAAGCCCATTGTCCTTGATCTTCTGGGCCAGCAGGCGGCCCGCGGCGGGGTCGGCCATGATGGCGTGGCGCGGCCGGAAGCGCGCGCACAGGGCCAGCATGGCCTCGACCTGGGTGGCGGCGGTGAGCGCCACCACCTCGAACCGCTCGGGGTGGCGTGCCGCCACGTCCAGGGTGTTGCCGCCGATGGAGCCAGTGGCACCGAGCACGGCCAGGCGCTGCAGGCCGGGGCCGTGCGGGGAAGGAGGGGCTTGCATGAGCGGCGGGGCGAAACTACAGGGTGGACAGCATCAGGGCCAGGGGCAGCGTGGGCAGCAGCGCATCCACGCGGTCGAGCACGCCCCCATGGCCGGGCAGCAGCCCGCTGCTGTCCTTGACACCGGCGCTGCGCTTGACCAGCGACTCGACCAGGTCACCGACCACGCTCATGGCGCACAGGAACACCGCGCCCAGCACCAGCAGGCCGGCGCCGGTCTGGGCCAGGCGGCTGTACAGGCTGGGCACAGCGGCCTGCCAGTGGGCGTCGGCCCAGACCCATCCGCCCGCCAGCAGCAGCACGCCGAGCAAGCCACCGAACACCCCTTCCCAGCTCTTGCCGGGGCTGATGGCCGGCGCCAGCCGGCGCGCCACCAGGCGGGTGCCGAAGGCGCGCCCGGCGAAGTAGGCGGCGATGTCGGCCACCCAGACCAGCACCAGGATGGAGAGCAGGAAATTCACGCCAATGTGGCGCGCCTGAGCCACGGCCAGCCAGGCCAGCCACAGCGCCAGCAGGCCGCCCAGCAGGCGCAGCAGGGCCGGCACCCGCGGCCAGCCTGCCACGCCGGCGCGCAGCAGCCAGGCACTGCCCACCACCCAGGCGCTGCCGGCCCAGAGCCAGAGCGCGCGCGAAGGGGTTTCGGTCCAGCCCAGACTCCAGGCCAGGCCACACAGCAGCACACAGGCCAGGCCCAGGCCCAGAGAAGCCTGCTGACCCAGGCCGTTCATGCGGCCCCACTCCCAGGCGCCGGCAGCCATCAGCACCAGGGTGATGGCAGTGAAGGGCACGGGCGTGGGCGCCAGCAGGGCTGGCAGCAAGATGGCCAGCAGGACGATGGCCGTGATGACGCGCTGCTTGAGCATGATGAGCCTCAGGCAGCCTGGATCGTGGGCCGGACGGCGGACTGGCGCGAGGCCAGCTGCTCCGAGGTCTTGCCGAAGCGACGCTGGCGCTGGCCATAGGCCGCGATGGCGGCGTCCAGCGCAGCGGCGTCGAAATCGGGCCACAGGTGCTCGCTGAAAAACAGCTCGCTGTAGGCGCACTGCCAGAGCAGGAAGTTGCTGATGCGCTGCTCGCCGCCGGTGCGGATCAGCAGGTCGGGGTCGGGCACATGGGCCAGCGCCATGGCGCGGTCCAGGCCAGCCTCGGTGATGGGTTCGCCGCGCGCGGCCAGGGCGGCGGCGGCCTGGGTGATGTCCCAGCGGCCGCCGTAGTTGAAGCAGACGTTGAGCACCAGCCGGTCGTTGTGGGCGGTTTGGGCCTCGGCCTCGGCCAGGCCGGCCTGCACCACAGCCGACAGACCGCTGCGTTCGCCCACGAAGTGCAGGCGCACGCCACCGTCGCGCAACTCGGGCACCTGGCGCGCCAGCGCCGAGGCCAGCAGGTCCATCAGGCCCGAAACCTCGTCGGCCGGGCGGCGCCAGTTCTCAGAGGAAAAGGCGAACACGGTGAGCACACGCACGCCGCGCTCGCCGCAGTCGCGCACGCAGCGCTTGAGCGACTCCAGCCCCTGGCGGTGGCCGGCCAGGCGAGGCAGGAAACGGCGCGTGGCCCAACGCCCGTTGCCATCCATGACGATGGCGATGTGGTGAGGAACGCCGGTCACCAAGTCACTCCAGGCCACCCCGAGGCAGCGCAGCCCCCTCGGGGGGCAGTGAACCACACGCAGCGGGGGGCATGGAGGCCATGTCTGCTCAGACCGACATGATCTCTTGCTCTTTGGCGGCCACCAGGCGGTCCACCTCGGCGATGTGCTTGTCGGTGACCTTCTGGATGTCGCCCTCGGCGCGCTTCTGATCGTCTTCCGACGCCAGCTTGTCCTTGACCAGCTTTTTCACGGCCTCGTTGGCATCGCGGCGCAGGTTGCGCACGGCCACCTTGGCACCCTCGCCCTCGGTGCGCACGATCTTGGTCATTTCCTTGCGGCGCTCTTCGCTCATGGGCGGCATGGGCACGCGGATCAGCTCGCCCATGGACGACGGGTTCAGGCCCAGGTCGCTCTCGCGGATGGCTTTCTCGATCTTGGCGCCCATGCCCTTTTCCCA
>CAZKDU010000288.1:0-2879 GCA_964551485.1 uncultured Burkholderiaceae bacterium | reverse complement strand
GCACCGCGAAGTACCCGCAGGCACCTACACCCTGCGCGCGAGTTCGCCCAAGCCCTGCTGGCCTGAGCGGCGTGCACGCCCTGGGGCTCGCCCGTGGTCCAGCCAACCCACATAAAAAAAGGGTTGTGCAGCCACGCTGCACAACCCTGAAAAACAGGCTCCACACGGTGAGCCTTTCCCCTGAGCACGGGTGGACAGTAACTGGGCGTTGCGCCCGTTCCTGCCTGAATCTGCAAAGTGGGCGCGATCAACAATCAGCCGACCGCGTCCCGCCCGAGCCTGGTCAGAACACCTGCAGCAGACGCAGGTTGAGGCGGCCGTTTTCGCGGAAGCCGTTCTCCACCGAGATGTCGCGGCCGTAGGTGGCCAGCACTTGCGTGGTCGGGCGCAGGAAATGCGCCACACCCACGTTGAACTTGCTCGTCTTCTGTTTGTTGTTCTGGTCCACGCCGTTGAGGCTGGTCTCGCCGCCCCAGGTGTAGGACAGACCGCCACGCAGGTCGGTGGTGGCATCCAGGTGGTAGCGCAGATAGCTTTGTGCCTGGTACTGCACCTTCTGCTTGAGCGTGCCGCCTGCAGAGTCGTTGTTCTTGCCGAAAGCGGTGAAGTCACCGATCAGGTCCAGCGTGACCTTGTCGGTCAGCGGGGTGATGTACCCGGCATTCAGAATGAATTTCCAGCGGTTCTCACCCAGGCTCAGCGGGTCGTTCTTGTCGTACTGACCGATCGGCAGGGAAAGGAACGGGGTGATGCCGAAGTGCGTCTTCGAACCCGGCTTGTTGAACCACAGCGTGCCGCCCACCAGCATGTCGCCCACACCGCTGTTGCTGCCCAGCACGGGGCCAAGGTCGCCCTTGGCCTTGAGCTTGCCGAACGGCAAGATGATCTGCGGATCGATGATGTAGCCGCCGACATCCATGTAGGTCACGGCACGGAAGAGACCGATGTCCGAATCCAGCCGGTTGTTGCCCGGAGCCTTGTTGCCGTTGGCATAGGTGGCATTGCGCTGCGCATGCTGGTAATACATGATCGCCAGCTTGGTGCCGGCGGGCAGTACGGTGTAGTCGCCTGGGTCAACATCCAGGGCATGCGCCGGCAGCCAGGAGGCGGCGGCGAGCGCCATGGCAGCGGTCAATTTGGTGGTCGCGCAGCGGAAGGTGCGTGTCATGAAGGCTCCTCTTGTGTCTGTGGAATGAGATCTGAGTTGTCAGCGGTCGGTACTGGCTGCAGGGCGCCTGGGCAACGTCGCCGGGCAGAAGGTTCTCAGGTTGAGGGCATGGCTTCACCATGGGGGTAACCCCTATGCAAAACTGTTCCGTTTCACACCACCTGCGCCCTCACGCAGCCTGCCGCATCCCCACCGTCAGCCCGGCGAAATGCACCAACGCCATCACGCCGTGCACCGTCTCTTCATTGGGGAGTCGAGGTTCACCCTGAGGCATGTGGGCTTGGCTCCAGGAGGCGGTTAGGCAATGATTCAGCGTTTACCCTAGGAGTGCCCCCTGGATTTCGCCGCACACTCCGAGCGCTCGTGAAGCCAAGAGTGCCCCGCCATGCCATTGCATTCCCACCCGCCCCAGCAGCTTTTTTTCCGCACCGCCGAGCAGCGCATCGCGCTGGCACGCGAGCAGTTCTTCGAAGAAGGCCTGCGCCCATCAGGCCTGGTGGGCGAGGCGGTGATCCAGTCCTGGACACGCTGCAGCGCCCTGCGCCTGCAGGCCAAGCGTTCCGTGGTCTTCAACCCGGTCACGCCGAGCCGCCTGCACGCCACGCTGGGGCGCAATCGCACCCTGATCGAGGCCTCGCAGCAGGAACTCAAGGGCATGGAGGCCTCGCTGGCCGGCACCGAATGCCGCCTGTTGCTGACCGACCGCGACGGTGTGATCGTGCACGCCACCCACAACCCGCTGGCCGCGCACTCACCGGTGTTGAACCAGGTGGCGCGGGTGGGCATCAACATCTCCGAGACCGCCATCGGCACCAGCGCCCCAGGCATCGTGGCCAAGACCGGCCAGGCCTGCACGGTGAGCGGCGCCGAGCATTTCTTCGAGGTGGTGCACAGCGTGCAGTGCGCGGCCGCACCGATCCGCGACATCCATGGCCAGCTGGCCGGTGTGTTGGACCTGTCGATCGAATCGGCCTCCTTCGGTTTCGACGCCGCGTCCATGGTCGGGTTGTACGCCACCTCGATCGAAAACCGCCTGATGCGGGTCCAGTCCACCAACCACGTGGTGATCCAGTTCCAGTCCGACCCCAGCCTGATCCACACCCCGCTGCAGGGCCTGGGCGGTGTCAGCGGCGACGGCCGCATCGCCTGGCTCAACGGCATTGGGGCGCGCCTGGTCGGCCAGCAACCCGGCACCCCGCCGCAGATGGCCGAGGACGTGATCGGCCTGAACCTGCAGACCCTGTTGTCGCTGACCACCTTCTCGGCCCCCATCGAACTGCGCTTGCCCAACGGGCTGGGCATCTGGCTGCGGGCTGTCCTGCAGGCGCCAGACGGCGCCACGCGCCCTACCTCGGTGGCTGCCCGTCCCACCCCAGTGTCCCCGGCCGCCCGCGCCCCCGTCGATCATGGCCTGCCGGCCATGGGCCAACCGCTGCCCGCCCTGGTGCCCGATGACCCGGACGATGGCGAGGGCGTGGCCACACCCGCCACCCCCACCACCCTGACTGCGCACCGGCGTGCCCTGATGGAAAAGACCCTGGCCGCCTGCGGGGGCAACGTCTCCAAGGCCGCGCGTCAGCTCGGGGTGTCGCGCGGCACGCTCTACCGCCAGCTCCAGCGGCAGCCGTCCAGCGCCTCGAACGACGAATAAAAAAGGCCCGTGGCCCTTGCGGGGCGGGCCTGATTCGCTCCTGAATTCATAGCAGAGGCC
>CAZKDU010000287.1:0-2887 GCA_964551485.1 uncultured Burkholderiaceae bacterium | reverse complement strand
CATGTCCTCCAGCACCGGCTGCACCGTGCGCACGACGAACGGCAGGCCGATGAAGATCAGGGCCAGCACCACGCCCAGCGGGGTGAACGCGATCTTGATGCCATAGGGCTCGAACCAGCGCCCGACCCAGCCGTTGGGCGCGTACAGCGAGGCCAGGGCGATGCCGGCCACCGCCGTGGGCAGAGCGAACGGCAGGTCCACCAGGGCGTCGATGAGGCGTTTGCCGGTGAACTCGTAGCGCACCAGCACCCAGGCAATGACCAGGCCGAACACCAGGTTGACCACGGCGGCGATCAGCGAGGCGCCGAAGGTCAGGCGGTAGGACGCGAGCACGCGCGGCGAGGTCACGACCTCCCAGACCTGCTCCAGGCTCAGCGTGGCCGTCTTGAGGAACAGCGCCGACAGCGGGATGAGCACGATCAGGCCGAGGTAGAACAGCGTGTAGCCCAGCGTCAGGTTGAAGCCCGGGATGACCCGGCGCGACACCCCGCTGGTGCCGGCCGGCAGCGCGCCGGCCAGGGTGGAAGCGGCAGCCGACATCAGGGGGCCTTGGTGTAGATCTTGTCGAACTGGCCGCCGTCGTCGAAGTGCGCCTTCTGCGCCTTGGCCCAGCCACCGAAGGCCTGCTCCACAGTCAGCAGGTTGACCTTGGGGAACTGCGCCTCGTACTTCTTGAACACCGTCGGGTCCTGCGGGCGCAGGTAGTTCTGCGCAGCGATCTCCTGGCCCTGCGGCGAGTACAAGAACTCCAGGTAGGCCTGGGCCTGTTTGCGTGTGCCGCGCTTGTCGACCACGCGGTCAACCACCGTTACCGGCGGCTCGGCGGCCAGGCTCAGCGAGGGGTAGACCACCTCAAACTCGCCGCGCCCGAACTCTTTGGCGATCAGCTCGGCCTCGTTCTCGAAGGTCACCAGCACGTCACCGATCTTGCGCTGGATGAAGGTGGTGGTGGCACCACGGCCGCCGGCGTCGAGCACCGGCACGTTCTTGAACAGCGCGCCCACGAAGGCCTGGGCCGTGGCCTCGCTGCCACCGGGCTGGCGCTGGGCGTAGGCCCAGGCCGAGAGGTAGGTGTAGCGGCCGTTGCCCGAGGTCTTGGGGTGCGGCACGATCACCTGGGTGCCGGCCTTGACCAGGTCACCCCAGTCCTTGATGCCCTTGGGGTTGCCCTTGCGCACGATGAACACCGACGACGAGGTGAATGGCACCGCGCCATGCGGCAGGCGCCTGGCCCAGTCGGCGGGCACCAGGCCGCTGCGCGCCAGCACGTCGATGTCGGTGGACTGGTTCATGGTGATGACGTCGGCCTCCAGGCCGTCGATCACCGAACGCGCCTGCTTGCTGGAGCCGCCGAACGAGGTGTTGAGTGTCAGGGTCTCGCCGGTCTTGTCTTTCCAGTGCCGGACGAAGACCGGGTTGTAGTCCTTGTAGAAATCACGCATCACGTCGTACGACACGTTCAGCAGCGTGGTCTGCGCCACTGCAAAATTGCTAGCAAACAATCCAGCCACAGCAAGGGCTGCAGCCACTTTTTTCTTGAGGTTCATGCGGTTTCCAGGGGAATGGGGTGAGGACGCCCGGGCGGCGTCTCGGGGTCGGTGAGGGAGTTCAGCAGCGCCAGGCCGAGCGGCCATTCGCCGAAACCCGACTCGACATTGACGTGGCCCGCGCCCTGCAGGCGCACGAACTCGCTGCCCCAGCCGCGCGCGTAGGCGCCGGCCAGGCGGATCGGGCAGTACGGGTCGTTGCTGCTGGCCACCAGGATGCTGCGGTACGGCAGCGGCTGGTAAGGCACCGGGGCGAAGTCGCTGAGCACGGCGCGGCGCTCGGGGTCGGCCGGCGCCACCAGCAGCGCGCCCCGGATGCGCGCCACCGCCTCAGGCGGCAGGTGGGTGGTGGCGATGCAGCCCAGGCTGTGCGCGGCCACCACCACCGGCGCGTCCAGCGCCAGGATGGTGCGGGTGATCGAGGCCAGCCAGGCGCTGCGCGAGGGCGTGATCCAGTCGTCCTGCTGCACACGCACGGCGCGCGGCAGGCGCTCGGCCCACAGGCTCTGCCAGTGGCCGGGGCCGGAGTCGCGCCAGCCGGGCACGATCAGCACATGGGGAGGGGTCTGCATGGCGGCGCGGGCGCGGCGGCTCAGCGGTTGGGCTGAGGGGTGACGCGCAGGTAGGGCTTGACCACGCGGTGGCCCTTGGGGAAGCGCTGGGCGATCTCGTCCGGGTCCTGCAGGCTCGGCACGATGATCACGTCGTCGCCGTCCTGCCAGTTCACCGGCGTGGCCACCTTGTGGCTGTCGGTGAGCTGCAGCGAGTCGATAACGCGCAGGATCTCGTTGAAGTTGCGGCCGGTGCTGGCCGGGTAGGTGATGGTGGCGCGGACCACCTTCCTGGGGTCGATGATGAACACGCTGCGCACGGTGGCGTTGACCAGCGCGTTCGGGTGGATCATGTCGTACAGCGCCGCCACGCGGCGGTCGGCGTCGGCCAGGATCGGAAAGTTGACCGTGGTGCCCTGGGTCTCAGTGATGTCGGGCACCCAGCGCTGGTGCGAGTCCAGGCTGTCCACGCTCACGGCGATGGGCTTGACCCCGCGCCGGGCAAACTCGCCGGCGAGCGCCGCGGTCTTGCCCAGCTCGGTGGTGCAGACCGGCGTGAAGTCGGCCGGGTGCGAGAACAGCACCACCCAGGCGTCGCCGGCCCAGGCGTGGAAATGAATGTCGCCCTCGGTCGAGGCCTGGGTGAAGTCGGGGGCAGTGTCGCCGAGTCTGAGGCTGGCCATGGTTCGCTCCTTGAAACAGTGATGCGTGACGGTGTCAGGCATTGTGGGGAGCGCAGCGCCAATCTCCAACGAACATGTTGTTGGTAATTTATGCACATAAACACAT
>CAZKDU010000286.1:0-2967 GCA_964551485.1 uncultured Burkholderiaceae bacterium | reverse complement strand
GTCGCGCCGAAAGAAGGCCGTGAAGTTCTGCGCCAGGTAGTCATTGTCGGTCTCGGTCAGGGTGCCGATGATGCCGAAGTCCAGCGAGATGTAGCGGCCGAAGGTCTCGGGCGCCAGGCAGACCTGGATGTTGCCCGGGTGCATGTAGTCGTGGAAGAAGCCGTCGCGGACCACCTGGGTGAAGAACAGCGTGACGCCGTCGCGCGCCAGCCGCGGCAGGTCCACGCCTGCGCTGCGCAGCCGCGCCAGCTGGTTGATGGGCACGCCCTGCATGCGCTCCATCACCATGACCTCGGGGTGGCACCAGTCCCAGAACATCTCGGGGATCAGCACCAGGTCCAGCCCGGCCATGTTGCGGCGCAGCTGGGCCGCATTGGCGGCCTCGCGCACCAGGTCCAGCTCGTCGTGCAGGTACTTGTCGAACTCGGCCACCACCTCGCGCGGCTTCAGGCGCCGGCCGTCGGCCGACAGGCGCTCGACCCAGCCGGCCATCAGGCGCATCAGCGCCAGGTCTTTCTCGATCACCGGCAGCATGCCCGGGCGCAGCACCTTCACGGCCACCTCGCGGCGCTGGCCTTGGCGGCCCAGCAGGGTGGCGAAGTGCACCTGGGCAATGGAGGCACTGGCCACGGGCTCGCGCTCGAACTGCTCGAACACCTGGTCCAGCGGGCGCTTGAAGGCGCGCTCGATAGTGGCCACCGCCACCGCCGGGTCGAACGGCGGCACCCGGTCCTGCAGCCGTGCCAGCTCGTCGGCGATGTCCGGCGGCAGCAGGTCGCGCCGGGTCGACAGCACCTGGCCAAACTTGACGAAGATCGGGCCCAGGTGCTCAAGCGCCTCGCGCAGGCGCTGGCCACGCGGCGCCTCGAAGCGCCGGCCCAGGGTCAGCACGCGGCGCAGGGCGCGCAGGCCGGGCGATGGAAAGCTGGAGAGCAGCAGCTCGTCCAGACCGAAGCGCAGCACGGTCCAGACGATGGCAACGCCGCGAAGCACGCGCATCATGTGCCGGGCTTTCCGCTGCGCGCGCGCACGAACTGGGTCAGGCCGTCGGCCAGGCGGCGGCCAGCCTGACCCAGCGCGTGGGCCGGGGCGTCGCCAATCACACGGGCCAGGTCTTCCTCGACATCCCAGCGCACGTGGTCAACCAGCCAGTTGAGTTCGGCGGCGAACTGCACGTCGCCCTCGATGCGCACCGGCGGCTTGTCGCCGCGCAGCGCGGCCTCCAGCAGGGCACTGGGCGAGGGCTCGTTGACGGTCAGGGTCAGGTCGGCCGCCGGGGCGCTGGCGCCAGGCGCCACGCGATCCAGCAGGCCAGCCGGGGTTGCTATCAATTGCAGAGCATAAGAGCGCCACTGGACAAGGGCTGAGCGGCCTTTTTTCCTGGCAAGCCGGGCGCAGGCCTCAGGCTCCTGCTGCAGCACGTGGTTGAGCAGCAGCACCAGGCGCTGCTGCGCCTCCTCGACCACCCAGGCCGGGGGCTGCAAGCGGGTGCTGACTTGGTCGAACAGACCGTCGAGAAACGAAGTCGGGGACGATGTGGCCATGGTCCCCGATTATTCCCTGTCTGGCGGGGGCCGCGCGCCACCCGCCCACGAAAAGCGTGCGGCTTACTGCAGAGCCTGGACCCCGGCCACCAGCCAGCCGCTGCTGCCGTTCTTGGGTTTGGTCATGTTCCAGACCTCACGGAATGGGTTGGGGCCGGCCGAGGGCTCTTCGCGGATCATGCCGGAGAACTCCACGCTGGCCATGTAGCCATCGCCCAGGTCCTCGATGCCCAGCAGCTGGGCATCGAGCATCACCACCTCGGTGGTGTTGGGCTGGCCCGCGAGGTGGGTTTCGCGCTCGGCCAGCTGGCCCTTGATCTCTTCGGCCATGTCGTCGGTCATCATGGCGCGCAGGCTGGTCAGGTCAGCCCGGTCCCAGGCCTGCTGCAGGCTGACGAAATTGCGTTTGGACGCGCTGATGAAACCCGCCGCGTCGAAATCGGCCGGGATGCTCCAGGACGGCGACAGGGCTGAACCGATCATCACACCACCGGCGGCGCGGCCGGGCTCCAGGCCCATGCTGCCGCTGCGCTCGAACGGCCGGGCCGAGGCATCGTTGCCCACGTTGCTCGGGCTGTAGTCGCGCGGCAGGGTCGGCTCGACGCTGCCCGCCCCCTGGTAGGCCAGCGGCCGCCCCAGGCCGGGGCTGCCGCCGCGGCGCGCGCGCAGCAGCATGCCGACCACGCCCATGACCAGCAACACACCCAGGGCAATCAGCAGGAACTCGCCAAAGGCCTCACCCAGGCCGAGCGAACTGGCCAGCCAGGCCAGGCCGAGGCCGGCGGCCAGGCCACCGAGCATGGCGCCCCAGGGTTTCCTGGGTGCGACCGGGGCTGCAGCCGGCGTGGCCGGTGCCGGGGTGGCGGGTGCGGCGTTCTGTGCCGGGGTCGTGGTGGCCGGTGCCGCCGGCTTGGCAGGTGCTGCCTCGCGCTGGGTCACGTTGCTGGATTGCTTGCCGATGGATTTGCCGCCACCCAGGCGCCGGGCAGCTTCGGCGTCCAGGCTGAGCAGGGACATCAGCAGCACGAGAGCGATGGACCAAGATTTCATGTCACCTCCTTGTTGTTGATGCCGACCCATCCCACGGGGTCAGCACTTGATTCCAACATGCAGCGCGACCACGCCGCCCGTCATGTTGTGATAGTCCACATGGCCAAAGCCGACTTTTCGCATCAGGGTCTTGAGCTCTTCCTGGCCCGGGTGCATGCGGATGGACTCGGCCAGGTAGCGGTAGCTGGCGTCGTCGCCCGCCACCAGCCTGCCCAGGCGGGGCAGCACACTGAACGAGTACCAGTCGTAGACCTTCTCCAGCGGGCGCGCCACTTTGGAAAACTCCAGCACCAGCAGCTTGCCGCCGGGCTTGAGCACGCGGTTCATCTCGGCCAGCGCGACGTCCTTGTGCGTCATGTTGCGCAGGCCGAAG
>CAZKDU010000285.1:0-2974 GCA_964551485.1 uncultured Burkholderiaceae bacterium | reverse complement strand
CCTGGTGCTGGCCGCGCAATTCGAGAGCTTCATCGACCCTTTCATCATCCTGCTCAGCGTGCCGCTGTCCATGGCCGGGGCGCTGCTGGCGCTGCGCCTGTCCGGGGGCACGCTCAACGTGTTCAGTCAGATCGGCCTGATCACCCTGGTCGGGCTGATCACCAAACACGGCATCCTGATCGTGGAGTTCGCCAACCAGCTGCGCGAGCAAGGCATGCCCATGCACGACGCGGTGCGGCGCTCTGCCGCGCAGCGACTGCGCCCCATCCTCATGACCACCGGGGCCATGGTGCTGGGGGCCGTGCCGCTGGCGCTGGCCGGCGGCGCCGGCGCCGAGAGCCGGCAGCAGATCGGCTGGGTGATCGTGGGTGGCATGAGCCTGGGCACGCTGCTCACGGTGTTCGTGGTGCCGACCATGTACACCCTGATTGCGCGCCGGCACGCGCCCGGCGCCATCCAGACCGCGCTGGACCCGGCCGAGGTGTGAACCTGCGCCCGGGGCGCAGCCGCCAGGCGCTCAGAGCGCGCCGTCGAACATCATCACATCGACCTCGTCGCCCACGGCCACGTTGCCCTGGCCGTGGTGCAGCACGATCAGGCCGTTGCCTTGCACCATGGAGCTGAGCACCCCCGAGCCCTGGTTGCCGGTGGTGCGCACCTGCAGGCTGCCGTCGGGTGCGGTGCTGACCACACCGCGCTGGTACTCGGTGCGCCCGGGCTTCTTGCGCATGGGCTCCAGGCTGTGGGCGCGCAGCAGCGGCAGCGGCTGGCTGGACGAGCCCATCATGCGCAGCAGCGCCGGGCGCACGAAAGCCAGGAAGGTGACCATCACCGCCACCGCGGTGCCGGGCAGGCCGAACAGCACGGCGCTATGTTTTTGATAGCGTCCTGTGCCCGCTGCTGAAGGGCTGGCGGCCGATTCTTCTGTGCTTCCAGGGCCGGGCAGGCCACTGATGCGGCCCACCGCCATGGGCCGGCCGGGCCGCATGGCGATGCGCCAGAAGGCCACGCCGCCGCTGTCGGCCGCGAGCTTCTTCATCATGGCCTTGGTGTAGTCGGCCTCGCCCACGCTCACACCGCCGCTGGTGATGACGGCGTCGGCGCGGCCGGCGGCCTCGCGGAAGGCGGCCTCCAGGGCCACCGGCTCGTCGCGCACCACGCCCAGGTCGATGACCTCGCAGCCCAGGCGCGTGAGCATGCCGAACACGGTGTAGCGGTTGCTGTCGTAGATCTTGCCTTCGGGCAACGGCTGGCCGGCGGGCAGCTCGCCCAGGCTCAGCAGCTCGTCGCCGGTGGATAGGTAGGCCACCCGCAACCGGCGGAACACGCGTGCGCGCGCCAGGCCCAGGCTGGCCATGAGGCCGAGCGCGGCCGGGCCCAGCGTGTCGCCGCGGCACAGCGCGGGCTGGCCCTGCATCAGGTCCTCGCCGGCCAGGCGGCGGTTGTCACCGCGGCGCAGCAGGGCCGGGCGCACCGTGACCTGGTCGCCGTCGACCTGGGCCAGCTCCTGTGGCACCACGGTGTCGGTGCCCTCGGGCATGAGGGCGCCGGTGGTGATGCGCAGGCACTGGCCAGGCTGCACCACGCCGGCCCAGGCCTTGCCGGCCAGGGCCGTGCCGACCACGGTCAGCGCGGCACCGTCGGCCGGCAGGGTGCCATGGGCGAAGGCGTAGCCGTCCATGGCCGAGTTGTCGCGCGGCGGCACGCTGAAGGGCGAAACCAGGTCCTCGGCCAGCACCCGGCCCAGGGCCTCGAAGAGGGCGACCTCCTCGGTCTCGGCCAGGGGCGTGGCCAGCTGTTCCAGGAAGGCGTGCACGGCCGGCACGCTCAGGGCGGTGGGGTCGTAGCCCTGCAGTTCGGCAGCAATCTGCTCAACGGTTTTCATGCCTGCTCCAGCCGGTGCAATTCGTCCAGCGTGTTGGCGTTGTGGAAGGCGCGCGGGTCGTCATCGGGCCAGTCGAAGGGCACGCTCACGTGGCGTTGCTGGGTGGTCCAGGCGTCGATCTTGCGGCCGCCTGCGGCCATGAAGTGCTGCAGGCTGGGCAGCAGCGTGCGCTGCATCAGGCAGAACACTGGCTGCGGGCGCAGCCGCCCGTCCTCCTCGCGTGCGCTGGCCATGGCCAGCTCGGCCCCGGCGGCGTGCGCGGCTTCGGCCAGGCGCGCCACCAGGTCGGTGGGGAACAGCGGCACGTCGCAGGGCACGGTGACCAGCCAGGGTGTGGCGCAGTGGGCCAGCCCACTCATGAAGCCGGCCAGCGGGCCCGGGTAGTCGGCCTCGACATCGGGCCAGACCGGCGCCCCGAAGGCCGCATAGGCGGGCGTGTTGCGGTTGGCGTTGATCAAAGTGGGGCCGACCTGCGGACGCAGGCGCTGCAGGGCATGCAGGGCCAGCGGTTGGCCACGGAACGGCTGCAGGCCTTTGTCCACGCCGCCCATGCGGGCGCCGCGGCCACCGGCCAGCACGAGGCCGGTGATGTCTGGGAGGTCAATCATGGTGTGTTGGGACCGGCGTGATCGGGGGCGGCCGCCGGGCCGCACAGCCGCCCACAGCCGCCGCTTGGGAAGTGGGTCGGCCAGTGTAGCGAAGGTCGGGGCCGGTGGTGGCGCCGGGCCACCCCATGCCTGAACGTGGTCCCTTGAGGGGGTGTGCTCCACAGGAAAGGCGTGGGGGCCTGTTGTTCCGCCGGGCCGCTCCAAGGAAAACGCGGCCTCCTCGGGGGGCAGGGCGCTGCACGCAGTGAGCAACCGTGGGGGCCTGCTCACCCGCCGATGTAGCTCATCTCGACCCGGCGCGCACCACCGCCGGCGTCGGCGGGCAGCGAGGCGCGCAGTTCGGAGTAGCGGTCGCCGCGGCCCTGCCAGATGTGGCCGATGGCCGAGGCCAGGTCCTCGTCGCTGGCGCCCCCGCGCAGCAGCGAGCGCAGGTCGTGGCCCTGGCTGGCGAACAGGCACAGGTAGAGCTTGCCTTCGGTGG
>CAZKDU010000284.1:0-2974 GCA_964551485.1 uncultured Burkholderiaceae bacterium | reverse complement strand
GGCGCCGGCGCGGTGGACATGATGCGAACGCTCAAGCGCGCGCTGGACCCGCAGAACATCCTGAACCCGGGCAAGATCTTCAGCCTCTGAGCGGCCGGCGCGCCCGGGGCCGCGCCCAAGAAAAAGCCCCGCCGCAGTGGGGCTTCTGGTTCAGCACGCAGAGTGCGCCCACGGGCGCACCGGCTCACTGCTTGCGCATCATCACGGCCTTGACCCAGGCGCTGCCGTTGGGCGTGGCGACCTTCATGAAGCCATCCTTCTCCTCACCCTCGAAGATCACTTCGTCGATCTTGGACAGCGTGGCCACGGTGGCGGCGCCATCGGCGGGCGAACGCAGGGCCTTGACGCCGTTGATCTTGGCCACGTAGACGTCGCCGGCCGCTCCGGCACCGGCCTTGACGCTGCCGGCCGCGTTGGCCTGGCTGGCGGCACTGCCCCTGGCCTGGATCAGCGAGGGGTTGTTGCGGATGGTGCGCACGATGTTGTTCCAGTTGTCCAGGAACGAGGCCGCGACGATCTTGCCCTCGGCGGTGTTGCCGTAGCCGCCCAGGGCCGCGCCGCCGCTGCCGCCGAACAGGGCGGCGCCAATGTTGAAGTCGGTCTTCTGCGCACTGCCCTCGGCCGCCGCGACCTGGATGCCCGAGCGCGTGTCGGCCATCACCAGGCTGGTCTGCGCCTCCTTGAACTTGAGGCCGCCAGCGATCGCACCGAACTTGCCGAGCAGGCCACCGACACCGGCCAGCGCGCCGCCCACGCCGCCGGCGTTCTGGTTGGAGAACACCACGCTTGGTGTGAGCACGAAGTCAGCCGCCACCATCTGGCCCTTGCCCACGTTCTGGTCGCGCTGCAGCTCACCGCCGGCGGCCAGGGCGCGCTCCTGCATGAGGTTCTGCATGCCGGTGCCGCGCTCGACCACCTGGAAGCAGTTGGACTGCTGGATGATGATGCGGATCATGCCGCTGGGCGACTGCAGGCCCACGCCCAGCAGCGACTGCAGGATGGCGTTCTGCGGCTCGACCACGGCCAGCGTGCCCTTGGGCGCGTCGCATTTCTCCACCTGGGTGGCGTCGCCGGCCGGGCCGCCGGCACCGCCCAGGGTCTGGGCATGCACTGCCCCACAGATCAACAGGCTGGAGGTCAGTGCCAGGGGTAACGGGTTGCGCAGGGTCTTCATGGTGGTCGGTGGTTCAGAAGCAGACAGTGAATGGGTGTGGGCAGCGGCCAAGCATAGCGGCCCTCAGCGGCCAAACAAGCCCTTAAGCAGGTTGACGGGGTTCGGCAACAGGCCGCCAGGGTCGGCTGGGCGGCCACCCTCGGCCGCTGGGGTCGCCGGGCCCGTGCCGGGCTTGCCGGCGGAGCGACCGCGGTCCCCGCCGTCGTCCCCACCCAGCGCGGCCGTGATCTGCGACTTCACCTGCACCCGCACGGCCCACTCGGGCTCCCACGGGGCCTTGGGGTCGGCAGGGCGCGGCGGATGAACCAGGTTGGTTTCACCGCCAAAGGCGATCATGCGCACCATGGCGCCGCCTTCCCCGCCCTTGGCCGACGAGGGCTGGGCCGTGAAGATGCCTTTGGGGATCTGGCAGGTGGTGGTGGCCGGCGACAGCAGCACCTTGTCGCGCAGCCAGCGGTCGATGGTCGGGTTGGGCAGGTAGTCAAACAGCCCCATGCCTGTGTCCCCCACCTCGGCGCTGGACCACATCACCATGTCGTCGCCCACCGCCCCGAAGGCATTGGCGAAATAGGCCCGCGCCTGGGGCACGGGCTGCCAGCTCAGGCTGACCCCGGTCTGTGCCGACCCGGCGGTCTGCAGGTCGATGCGCGGCATCAGGTCCTGCGCGGCACCCAGGGTGAAGGCCATGGACGCAGGTACCCCCTCCCCCATGATCTTGTGTTCACCCACCATGGAGCTGTCGGCCCGCACACTGACCTGGTTGCGCTCGTTCGGGTAGAGCGCGAACGAGGGGTTGACCCGGGCCCCGCGGTCGGGTGCGAACCGGCCGGCAAAGGCCCCGGCAAAGGCCAGCGGGTTGCCTGCCAGGTCGATCACCCGGGGCTGACCGGTCCTCACACTGGCGCCGCAGCCCCAATAGATGAGGATGCGGCCCTTGGGGCGCTCCTGGGTGCTTTCGCCAGGCTCTCCCGGCTCTGACTCCTTGACCGCCGCCGGGGCGCGGGGTGGCAACAGCGGCAGGCTCTCGCCCATGCGCAGGCCAGGGGGCACCAGCTGGCGGGCTTCTGTGCCGGGCTTGAGGCTGTTGTACAGGGCCACGTCCACCACCCGCCCCATCAACCCCAGGCCACGGGCCTGGCCGTAGCTGCTGGAGGTGCCCAGGCCCATGGCGCCACCACCGACCCGCCCGAGCAGGCCCCCCAGCATGCCGCCAGCGGTGTCGCCAAGGTCCATCTCGGGCATGCCGGCAAACGCGCTGGTGGACAGGTCAATCCACAGCTGGGTCTTGGGGGGCTTGGTCTGTGCCTGCACGGGGGCCGAGCTCAGCCAGACGGCCGCCAGCACAGCGGCTGGGCAAATCGAACGATGTGACATCGGGAGTCCTCCGTGGCAGGCAAATGTAGCGGACCCCCCGCCCGGTGGGAAGACCCGGGTCAGCCCACGCTGCGCAGCCGGTCGATCAGGCCGTTGAGCTCGTCGAGCGAGCCGAACTGGATTGCCAGCTCGCCCAGCTCCTCGGTGCGGCCATGGCGCTTGACGCGTTTTTTCACGCGCACCTCGACCTCGGCGGTGAGCAGGTCCGACAGCTCTTCTTCCAGCCGCTTGAGGTCGCGCGACTTTTCCTTCTTGGGCTTGGTGGCCACCAGGTTGAATTCGGCGCTGAGCTTCTTCACCAGGCTCTCGGCCTCGCGCACCGAGAGCTTCTTGGCCGCGATCTGGTGGGCCGCGGTGATCTGGCTGGCGCGGTCCAGGGCCAGCAGGGCGCGCGCATGGCCCATGTCGAGGTCGCCGGCCATGAGC
>CAZKDU010000283.1:0-2976 GCA_964551485.1 uncultured Burkholderiaceae bacterium | reverse complement strand
CCACCGGCGAGCGCGAGGCCTACATCGCGCGCTCCGAGGGTGAGAAGCAGGCCGCCATCAACAAGGCCCAGGGCGAGGCCGCTTCCATCACCGCGGTGGCCGAAGCCACGGCCCTGGCCATCGAGCGTGTGGCCACCGCCATCCGCCAGCCCGGCGGCGAGCAGGCGGTGCAGCTCAAGGTGGCCGAGAAGGCGGTCGAGGCCTACAGCCGCGTGGCCGGCGACGCCACCAGCACCCTGATCGTGCCCAGCGACATGGCCCCGGTCTCGACCCTGATCGCCTCGGCCATGAAAATGATGCAGTCCAGCCCTGCCCCCCGCTGAAATGCCCTGAGCCACTGCTACAATGGCGGGCTCTGGAGCGGTGGATGAGTGGTTTAAGTCGCACGCCTGGAAAGCGTGTGTGGGTTAATAGCCCACCGCGGGTTCGAATCCCGCCTGCTCCGCCAGAACTGTCCGGTTTTCCGCCGGACGAACAAAAGGGCCTCACGGCCCTTTTGTTTTGGTCCCTCTGACCCCGACGCCGTTTCCGGGCGAGGCCCATGGCCCTGTGCGCAACGCCAGGCGCCGCCTGAGGGCACACGTATTTCTTCAACACATGCTCTGTGCCACGCCCGGTCCTGTCTTTGGCCCTGGTGCATCGTGAGGGTGCACCGCGGCGTGACCTCAGCGCTTTCACGTCTCATCCATGTCACGCCCCCCTTCCCGCATGGGGTCCGTGTCGAGGCATTTGCGGCTACTGAATTCACTTTTGTTAGTCAACTGCCGCGTGGTCAGTTTGCATCATTTAATGCACATTGGGAAATTTTCCCAAGCCCAAAGGATTTTTGTCGTGAAGAATCGAGACGCACCAATGAGAGGATGCGAAGCCAAAGAAGTCAAAGCGGTTCGACCAAAACCCCACACCCATGAATCCAACACGCCACTGGTTTTTGTTGTTCACCACGTTCACACTCGGTTGCTCATCCACAACGACCACAACGACCACAACACCGCCCCTGCCGCATCCCCGCCTGTGGCAGAGGGTGCTCAGCCCACGCCCGCTGCGGCACCGCCCATTCCCGCACAAACAAGCAAGGCCGAAGCCAAGCCCCAGGTGCCTGTACGTCCGAAGTACCCTTTGCAAAATTCAGGCAGAGTGGAAGGCACAAGCATCGCGCGAGGACAGCAAACATTGCCTGTGCTGGAAGCAACCCCTGGCACCGCCACATCCACAACGCAGAGCGTGCCTCGAAGCGCCACAGGTGAGCAGGTCCGTTGCTCTGCCATCAAGGTGCACGGACTGCCCCCCACAACCTTGATCAGTTGCCGCAATCCGTATCAGCTGCCCAAGAAATTCCACATCACTCAAATCAGCGCAGAAGGCATGTCGGGTGTTCCCACGATGGAAGAACTGCGCGCCGGCTACATCCTGCAGCCTGGTGAGGCTCGCGTGGTCATCACGTTGAAGGAGATTTCCCCGCCTTCACGTGTCACATTCGTGGCCAAAACGTTCTGACATGCACGCCGATGAGCCCTCGCCAGTCACATCAAGACCACTTTCTTGACGGTGGCTCGGGCATGAGCGCTCACCGTGCCACACTGCGTGCCCAACCCATGAACGAACGCCATGCCCCTTGTTCCCCGCAAACTGGTCGTCTTTGGTGACAGCTCCACCATTGCCCATGGCTCAGCCCCGAGCCGCGCGCAGCGGATCTGCCAACAGAACCCCACTCAATTCTCCGGCGGCTGGGTGACCGGGGCGAATGCCCTGGCCCCGGACGACAGCCATTGCTACGGTGGTCAAACCCTGGCCTCCACCCTCAAGGGCCAGCACACGGCAGAGCGGCGCGACATTTTTGGGGGCATGGATTTCGACACCTACATCACCACCACCTGTGACGCCGATGTGTGTGTCATCAACCTGGGGGCCAACGACAGCATGGTGGGCTTCGACCCGGTCCAGCAGGCCCCTGTCGTGCTGGGCAACGGGGTTCGGCACGCCGGGCTGCAGGGCATGGGGCCGGGCCATGCGGGTGGTGATTGTCTGCAGAACGCCGAAGACCTGTTGTCTGCCATCACCTCCATCCACCATGCCGGCAAACGTGCCGTGGTGGTGGGTGTGCCCTACTTTGACATGGCAGCGCTCAGTGCCCCCGGGGGGCTGCTGGCCGGTTTTCCTGAACTGGTCCAGGGCTTCGCTGCCCGTGTGCTGATGATCCACTCGGCGTTTCGCATCGTCTGTGCCATGCAGGGCGTGCCGTTCATTGCCACCCATGGCAACCCGATTGGTGCAGGACAGCCCGCTGCATCGCCGGCGTGCACCTGGGATGGGTTGCACCCGGTCGATGGTTACCGCAACGCCGTCTCTGATTTTGTGGGAACCGAGGTCGTCCGCGTGTTGGGCTTGTGACACCGCCCGTGCGGGCAAAGCGCTGGCGCGCCTGACCAACCCAGGCCCGGACGGCGCGTTTCAGGTCACACAAAACCCGGGGTCGTGTGACTTTTGGCCGTTTTGGAACAGTGCCGGCAGGCCCCGGGCTGGGCAAAGTCTTGCCGGGCGCGTATGGTTGAGTCTCGGGTGCGGTTTGTTCATTTTTCGCACCTGCGTGTGTGCTGTGGGTGCTCAACCAACAGTTCCATGAATTGACCCCTGCCGATGGCGGGGGTTTCTTTTTTGGCATCGGGGATGTGTTCGGCCTGGCTCCTGGCCAGCCACCCCGTTTCCAGCGGCCGCCCTCAGCCGGGTCGGCCTATAGCGAGGCGGTATGCTCACGCCATGTACGCGCAATTCTTCGGTCTGACGCAAGACCCGTTCTCGATTGCCCCGGACCCCCGCTACCTGTTCATGAGCGAGCGCCACCGCGAGGCCCTGGCGCACCTGCTCTACGGGCTGGACGGCGGCGGCGGCTTCGTGCTGCTCACGGGCGAGATCGGCACCGGCAAGACCACGGTCTGCCGCTGTTTCCTCGAGCAGGTGCCCGAACACAGCAATGTG
>CAZKDU010000282.1:0-2983 GCA_964551485.1 uncultured Burkholderiaceae bacterium | reverse complement strand
CTGCCGCTGCGCTACGGCGAGTTCGGCCAGTGCCACCGTAACGAACCCACCGGCGGCCTGCACGGCATCATGCGCGTGCGCGGCTTCACGCAGGATGACGGGCACATCTTCTGCACCGAAGACCAGATCCTGGAAGAGTGCACCAACTTCACCGCGCTGTTGCAGCAGGTGTATGCCGACTTTGGTTTCAGCAACATCATCTACAAAGTGGCCACGCGGCCCGAAGCACGCATCGGCAGCGACGAAAGCTGGGACCGTGCCGAAAAGGCCCTGATCGAGAGCCTGAAGCGCTCGGGCTGCGAGTTCGTGATCACCCCGGGTGACGGCGCCTTCTACGGCCCCAAGCTCGAATACACGCTGAAGGACGCGCTGGGCCGCCAGTGGCAGTGCGGCACCATCCAGGTGGACTTCTCGCTGCCTGAGCGGCTGGACGCCGAGTACGTGGCCGAGGACGGCGCCCGCCATCGCCCGGTGATGCTGCACCGGGCGATTCTGGGCAGCCTGGAGCGTTTCATCGGCATCCTGATCGAGGAGCATGCCGGCGCCCTGCCGACCTGGCTGGCACCGCAGCAGGTGGCGGTGCTCAACATCACCGACGGGCAGGCCGATTACTGTCGCGAAATTGCCAAAACGCTGAAAAATCAAGGGCTTAGGGTCGAGCTTGACCTGCGCAACGAGAAAATTACGTATAAAATACGGGAGCATTCGTTGCAGAAGCTGCCTTACATCCTGGTCGTCGGCGACAAGGAAAAGGCGGCCGGCGCCGTCGCAGTGCGCGCCCGGGGCAACAAAGACCTCGGTGCAATGCCCCTAGATGCGTTCATTCAACACATCGCCGGTGACATTGCTTCTAAAGCCTGATTCACATTGAAAGCATGCTTTAGCCCGCGTGGATTGGGCGGTATTTGCTACATGTTTTGTAGTCCCCTGAGCTGAAGGACCTGAGCCATCGCTACTGAATTTCGTGACCGTCGCCAACGCGAGGAGCGCAAGCACCGCCTGAACCGGGAAATCATGGCCCCGGAAGTCCGCCTGTCCGGGCCTGAAAACGAGCCGTTGGGCATCGTCAGCTTGGCCGAGGCCTTGCGCATGGCGGGCGAGCTGGATGTGGACTTGGTGGAGATTGCCGCCACGGCCAACCCGCCGGTGTGCCGCCTCATGGACTACGGCAAGTTCAAGTACCAGGAGCAGAAGAAGGCGGCAGAGGCCAAGTCCAAGCAGAAAGTCATCGAGATCAAGGAAGTCAAATTCCGTCCCGGTACCGACGATGGCGACTACAACATCAAGATGCGCAACATCCGGCGTTTTCTGGATGATGGCGACAAGTGCAAGATCACCTTGCGTTTCCGTGGCCGCGAGATCACCCACCAAGAGTTGGGTCTGGCCTTGCTGAATCGGATCCGCGACGACTTGGGCGACACGATCATCGTGGAGCAGTTTCCCAAGCTCGAAGGCCGTCAGATGATCATGATGATCGCGCCCGGCCGCCGCAAGGCAGGTGGCGCGGCCAAGCCAGCAGCGGAAACGCCAGCTGGCGCACCGGCCGCCTGATTTTCAGGGCGGTTCAGGTTCAGGCGTTTCGCAGGTTAGGTCACCTGCGGGAAGCCTGGGTGGTGGTGGTGAAAACCGCTCTCGCCCGAACAGGCCACATTCCGGTGTGGCCTGACCCAAGTGGCTCGGGGCTCATCCAAGTCTGCGTCAGGTTCGCAGCGCCTCACGAGCACAAACAAAAAGGAGCAGTCATGCCCAAAATGAAGACCAAGAGCAGCGCGAAAAAGCGTTTTCGCGTTCGTCCCGGTGGCACCGTCAAGCGCGGTCAAGCCTTCAAGCGTCACATCCTGACCAAGAAGACCACCAAGAACAAGCGCCATCTGCGTGGTGCAGTGACCGTGCATGAGACCAACATGGGTCACATGGCACAGATGCTGCCCTTCGCCGGCCTTTGATCAACTGACGAACAAGGAGAACACACATGCCTCGCGTCAAACGTGGTGTCACCGCACGCGCCCGTCACAAGAAAGTCCTGGCCCTGGCCAAAGGTTTCCGCGGCCGCCGCGGCAATGTCTTCCGCATCGCCAAACAGGCGGTGATGAAGGCCGGGCAATACGCCTACCGTGACCGCCGTGCCAAGAAGCGCGTCTTCCGTCAACTCTGGATCGCCCGTATCAATGCGGCCGCCCGTGAACTGGGCCTGACCTACAGCCAGTTCGCCAACGGCATCAAGAAAGCCGGCATCGAGATCGACCGCAAGGTGCTGGCCGACCTGGCTGTGCACGACAAGGCTGCCTTCGGCAGCATCGTGGAGCAAGTCAAGGCCAAGCTGGCAGCCTGATTCGCGTGTTGCTATCTTTTTGATAGCTAAAAACGCAGTAAATCAAAGGGGTTGGGGCTTGCAAAGGCCTCAATCCTTTTTTTATTCCGTCTTCCGACCCGAGGAACCATGAACGAGCTCGATGCGCTCGTGGCCAATGCCACGGCGGGCTTTGCGCAAGCCACCACCCCTGCGGAGCTGGAGAACACCAAGGCCCAGTACCTGGGCAAATCCGGCCGCCTGACCGAGCTGATGAAAGGCATGGCCGCACTCAGCGTCGAAGAAAAGAAGACCCGGGGCGCCGCCATCAACGTGGCCAAGCAGGCCATCGAGGCGGCGCTGGTGGCACGCCGCCAGGCCCTGGCCGACGCCGAGCTGGAGACCCAGCTCAAGGCCGAGGCGCTGGACGTGACCCTGCCGGGCCGTCAGCGCGGCACCGGTGGCCTGCACCCGGTCTCGCTCACGCTGGAGCGCATCGAGGCCATCTTCGGCTCCATGGGCTTCGAGGTGGCGCAGGGCCCCGAGATCGAGACCGACTGGTTCAACTTCACCGCGCTGAACACGCCTGAGGACCACCCGGCGCGTTCCATGCACGACACCTTCTATGTCGAAGGCGGCCACTTGCTGCGCACCCACACCAGCCCGATGCAGATCCGCCACGCGGTGCAGCAC
>CAZKDU010000281.1:0-2988 GCA_964551485.1 uncultured Burkholderiaceae bacterium | reverse complement strand
GCAGGCCCTGCACCGTGTGGACCGCGTGGGGCCAGGGCCTGCCCCTCGGCCGGGCCAGGCGGCGCCACGGTGTCCGGCACGGACACGGGCACGGCGTCGGCCAGCGGCTGCAGGCGCTGCCACCAGCTGCCGGGCTGGGCGTGGCGCGGCGCCACGCTGGACAGCACCAGCTGCCGGCGCGCGCGGGTCATGGCCACGTACAGGGCGTTGAGCTCCTCGCGCTGGCGCGCCGCCTGCTCGGCGCGCAGGGCCTCGCGCAGGCTCGGCGGCGGCCGGGTTTCGCTGGCCAGGAAGGCCAGCCGCTGGGGCGCAGCGGCCTCGCCGGGCCAGTCAATCAGCACACCCATGGTCTGGGCCCGTGGCGGCGCGGCGTCGGTGTCCAGCAGCAGCACCAGCTCGGCCTCCAGGCCCTTGGCGCCGTGCACGGTGAGCAGGCGCACGGCGCCGGGCTGGGCCCGCTGCGGCGCGCGCAGGCCGCCGGCCTTGAGGGCGCGCACCAGGGCGTAGGGCGTGGCGTAGCGCCCGCCGTCGAGCTGCAGCGCGGCCGACAGCAGGGCCTGTAGGTTGGCCAGCACGCCCTCGCGCAGCGGCGCCGGCGCGGCCTGGGCGTAGCGCGCGAGCACGTCGCCGTGGTGGTAGATGGCGTCCAGCGCGTCGTGCGGCGGCAGCTCGGCCACCCACTGCCGGTAACGGGCCAGCACCGGCGCCAGCGTGCGCAGGGGCTCGGGGCAGTGCACCGGGCTGTGCAGCACGGCGAGCCAGCCCAGGGCCTGGCCGTCGGCGCGGGCGCGGCGCTGGGCCAGGGCCAGCGACACCAGATCGGCGTCGTCCAGGCCGAACAGCGGCGACTTGAGCGCGCGCGCCAGCGACAGGTCGTGTGTGGGCGAGACCAGGGCGTCGAGCAGGGCCACCAGGTCCTGCACCTCGGGGGCGTCGCCAAGCTCGGTCTTTTCGGGTTGCTCGGTGGCCAGGTGCAGGGCACGCAGTTCGTCCTGCATCAGCACCAGGCGCTCGCGCCGGCGCGACAGCACCATGCAGTCGGCGGGCTGCAGGCCCTGGGCCTGCAGCTGCCGGTGCAGCCAGTGCGCGGCCTGGCGGCATTCGAGCAGCTTGGGGCTGTCCTCGGGCAGGGTGCGCGGGATGGTCAGGCTGTCGCGCCAGGCGGCGCCGTCGGCCAGGTCGGCGCTGTCGCCGTCGCTCGCTGCCGCGTCGGCCCGCGCCACCGGCGGCAGGCAGGCCAGGCCGCCGGCCTGGCGCGACTCGGTGCTGTGCGGGCGAAAGCCCTCGACTTCTCCGGCGGCCTGGGCCGCGCCCAGGGCCTGGTTGACGGCGTCGATCACCGCCGGGGCGTTGCGCCGCGTGTGGTCGCAGCTCAGGCGCGCGCCGCCCAGGCCGTGCACGATGAAGTCCTGCGCGGCGCGAAACACCTGGGGCTCGGCGCGGCGGAAGCGGTAGATGCTTTGTTTGGGGTCGCCGACGATGAACACGCTGGGCGCGCCGGCGCCGCCGCCCGCGCCCACGTAGCCGCTGAGCCAGGCGTGCAGGGCCTGCCACTGCAGCGGGTTGGTGTCCTGGAACTCGTCGATCAGCAGCTGGCGCACGCGCGTGTCCAGCCGCTCCTGCACCCAGCCCGAGAGCACCGGGTCGGACAGCAGCACCCAGGCGGTGCGCTCGACGTCGTTCATGTCGACCCAGCCGTGCTCGCGCTTGAGCGCCGCGTACTCGGCCAGCAACAGCCGCGTGAGGCGCATCAGGCGCTGCTGGTAGGCCCAGGCCTCGTGCTGGGCCTGGGCCTCGAGCACGCGCAGCAGCGCGTCCTGGGCGGTGCGCACGGCCTCGATGCCGGCCAGCTTGTCGCTGAACTTGCGCGGCTCCAGCTTCTGCGTGAACAAGGCTTCGACCACGGCCTCGGCCCGGTCGTCGGTCAGGGCCTGCTCCAGGGCCACGCCCTTTTCCGCAAAGGTGCGCGCACTGGCCCGGCCCAGGGCCTGGGCTGCGGCCTGCAGACCGGGCCGCAGGGGGCCCAGCACGGCCTGCTGCGGCGTGGCCAGGCCCGCGAACTCGGGGAACAGCGCGTCGAAGCGCGGCACCGAGTCCTGCACCACCCCGGCGGCGTCGGCCAGGGCGAACTCGGTGCGGCGCGCCAGCGCCTCCTCCAGCGCCTTGCGGGTGGCGCTGCGGCCGTGCTGGGCCACCAGGGCCTCGAAGTCGGCGCGCGGCTCGGGCGCCTGCAGCAAGGCGGCGTGGAAGCGCCGCCAGACCCGGGCCACGGCTTCGCTGTCGTCGTCCAGCAGCTCGTGGCGCGGCGGCAGGCCAAGCTGCTCGAGCAGGGCCAGGGGCGCGCTGCGCAGCAGCGCCGCGAACCAGCTGTGGAAGGTGCGCACCGGCACCGGGCGGCCGCCGCTGAGCAGGGTGTGCTGCAAATTCTGTAGCGCCAACACCAGATCCGGCAAGGGCTGCGGGCTGTTTTCTTCCGTGATGCCGCGCGCCGCAAGCTCGGCCCGCAGGCGCTCGGGCGTGGCCTGGGCAAACTCGGCCAGCCACTCGTGCAGGCGCTGGCGCATCTCGCCCGCGGCCTTCTTGGTGAAGGTGATGGCCAGGATCTCGTGGGCCGGGCAGCCGTCGAGCAGGGCGCGCACGATGCGCGAGACCAGCATCCAGGTCTTGCCGGCGCCGGCACAGGCCTCGACCGCGACACTGCGGCGCGGGTCGCAGGCGATCGCATAGAAGGCCTGGCGCGACACCGGCCGGCCGTTGTGCTCGTAGGCCGCGGCGGCAGCCGGGTCGTGGGCCATGCCCTGCGCTTCCCGGGGGGCCGTGGATGGCGCGAGTGAAGTGGTTGAAGTGGTGGGACCGTTCATGACCAGAAGTCCTTGCGGCACAGGCCGCGCGCGTCGCAGTGCTCGCAGACCGCGCCCTGGCCCAGGGCCGGCAGGACCGCGCCCTCGTTGATGCGCGCCAGGTCATGCAGAAGGCCGGCCTGCCCAT
>CAZKDU010000280.1:0-3011 GCA_964551485.1 uncultured Burkholderiaceae bacterium | reverse complement strand
TGCGGCAACACCACCTGCGAAGAGTACAGCGACCTGGCGCGCGCCATCGCCGCCTGACCGCATCGCCGCCATGGCCACCGAATGCCGCAAGCTCGGCGCCACCGTGGACGAGGGGCCGGACTTCATCCGCGTCACCCCGCCCGGTTTCAGCGGCCAGGGCCCCCTGTCCCCCGCGGCCAGGGTGGCGGCCTGGAAACCCGCCGCCATTCACACCTACGACGACCACCGCGTCGCCATGTGCTTCTCGCTGGCCGCCTTCAACCCGGCCGGGGTGCCGGTGCGCATCCTCGACCCGCGCTGCGTGGCCAAGACCTTCCCCGACTACTTCGAGACTCTGTTCTCGGTGGCGCGCATCGCCCCGGACGACGTGCCCGTGATCTGTGTGGACGGCCCCACCGCCTCGGGCAAAGGCACGCTGGCCGCGCAGCTGGCCCAGCAGCTCGGCTACCACTACCTCGACTCGGGCGCGCTGTACCGCGTGACCGGGCTGGCCGCGGTGCGCGCCGGCCTGGCGCTGGACAGCGCCCACGAAACTGCCATTGCCGCACTGGCGCGCCACCTGCCGCTGCGTTTCGCCGGGGGCCAGGTGCTGCTGGACGGCGAGGACGTGACCGAGGCCATCCGCACCGAAGAGGCCGGCATGAACGCCTCGCGCGTGTCGGCGCTGCCGGCCGTGCGCACCGCCCTGGTGGCGCTGCAGCACCGCTTCCAGCAACTGCCCGGCCTGGTGGCCGACGGGCGCGACATGGGCACGGTGATCTTCCCCGGCGCCGCACTCAAGGTGTTTTTGACGGCAAGCGCCGCCCAGCGCGCCGAGCGCCGGTATAAGCAGTTGATTTCAAAGGGAATTTCGACTACACTTGACAGTCTTCGCGCCGATTTGGAAGCGCGTGATGCGCGCGACTCGTCGCGCAGCGTCGCGCCACTGAAGCCCGCCGGAGATGCCTTGTTGCTGGACAACTCGGCCCTGGGCATCGAGCAATCGGTGCAGCAGGTGCTCGACTGGTGGCAGGGCAAACAGCCCTTCGGGCCCATGCCGCAGTCCCACTGAGGCGTGCCCGCAGGCCACCAGGCCCACACCGCCCCCGCCGCGCTGCATGCGCACCGGTGGTGTGGAATTGCAACCCACCCGCGGAACCCTTTTTCCGCACCCACCGCCACAGTCCGCCTTAGAAACGCCGGCATCGTGCCGCCGTGAAACCGTGCTGTGGCCAGGAACTTTCATGTCTGAATCTTTTGCCGCCCTGTTTGAAGAATCCCTGAAGCGCGCCGAAATGCGCACGGGCGAAGTCATCACCGCCGAAGTGGTGCGTGTCGAGCACAACCACGTGGTCGTGAACGCTGGCCTCAAGTCCGAAGCCTACGTGCCCATCGAGGAATTCAAGAACGACAAGGGCGAGCTCGAAGTCCAGGCCGGTGACTTCGTGTCCGTGGCCATCGGCAGCGTCGAGAACGGCTACGGCGACACCATCCTGAGCCGCGACACCGCCAAGCGCCTGG
Source organism: uncultured Burkholderiaceae bacterium (assembly GCA_964551485.1). Classification (GTDB taxonomy): domain Bacteria; phylum Pseudomonadota; class Gammaproteobacteria; order Burkholderiales; family Burkholderiaceae_C; genus CAZKDU01. The sequence continues at coordinate 1,511 of CAZKDU010000280.1, read as the reverse complement.
CCTCCTGGCTGGCCCTGGAAAAGGCCCTGGAATCCGGCGACTTCGTCACCGGCACCACCAGCGGCAAGGTCAAGGGTGGCCTGACCGTGCTGGTCAACGGCATCCGCGCCTTCCTGCCCGGCTCGCTGATCGACACCCGCCCGATCAAGGACCTGACCCCGTTCGAGAACAAGACCCTGGAATTCAAGGTCATCAAGCTCGACCGCAAGCGCAACAACGTGGTGCTGAGCCGCCGTGCCGTGGTCGAAGCCTCCATGGGCGAAGAGCGCGCCAAGCTGATGGAAACCCTGAAGGAAGGCTCCATCGTGCGCGGTGTGGTCAAGAACATCACCGAATACGGTGCCTTCGTGGACCTGGGCGGCATCGACGGCTTGCTGCATATCACCGACATGGCCTGGCGCCGTGTCCGCCACCCGAGCGAAGTCGTTCAGGCCGGCCAGGAACTCACCGCCAAGATCCTCAAGTTCGACACCGAGAAGAACCGCGTGTCCCTGGGCCTCAAGCAGATGGGCGACGACCCCTGGATGGGCGTGGGCCGCCGCTACCCGCAAGGCACCCGCATGTTCGGCAAGGTCACCAACATCGCCGACTACGGCGCGTTCGTGGAACTCGAACCCGGCATCGAAGGCCTGGTGCACGTCTCCGAAATGGACTGGACCAACAAGAACATCGCTCCCAGCAAGCTGGTCTCCCTGGGTGACGAGGTCGAGGTCATGGTGCTCGAGATCGACGAAGACAAGCGCCGCATCTCCCTGGGCATGAAGCAGTGCCGTGCCAACCCCTGGCAAGAGTTCGCGCAGAACACCAAGCGCGGCGACCGCGTCAAGGGCCCGATCAAGTCGATCACCGACTTCGGCGTGTTCGTCGGCCTGGCCGCGGGCATCGACGGTCTGGTGCACCTGTCCGACCTGTCCTGGAACGAGCCCGGCGAAGCCGCCGTGCGCAACTACAAGAAGGGCCAGGAAGTCGACGCCATCGTGCTGGCCGTGGACGTGGACCGCGAGCGCATCTCCCTGGGCATCAAGCAGCTCGACGCCGACCCCTTCACCACCTTCGTGTCGGTGAACGACAAGGGCCAGACCGTGACCGGCAAGGTCAAGACCGTCGATGCCCGTGGCGCCGAGATCGACCTGGGCGAGGACATCGTGGGTTACCTGCGCGCCTCCGAAATCAGCCGTGACCGCGTGGAAGACGCGCGCAACGTGCTGAAGGAAGGCGACGAAGTCACGGCCGTGGTCGTGAACATCGACCGCAAGACCCGCAACATCCAGCTGTCCATCAAGGCCAAGGACATGGCCGACCAGCAAGAAGCCATGTCCAACCTGAGCCAGCAATCGGCCCGCGAGAACGCCGGCACCACCAGCCTGGGCGCCCTGCTGCGCGCCAAGCTGGACGCCGACAAGTAAACCGTGACCGGTTGAACGACCTGGCGGCGGGCCCCCCCCCGCGCGGGGGGGCGGGGGTTTTTGAGCGCCCACAGGTTATTGGGAACAACCACCCCGGAGTAGAAA
>CAZKDU010000279.1:0-3012 GCA_964551485.1 uncultured Burkholderiaceae bacterium | reverse complement strand
CGCCGCCGCGCGCCCGGCGCCGCCCAAGGCGTCGAGCGGCTTCGACGACATGGACGACGACATCCCGTTCTGACGCCGCCGCGTCCCACGCCGGCTGTGGCGGCCTGGGGCCGCTGACAACAGGCCACCCCCGGGTGGCCTGTTCGCTTTTAGGGGGATGGCCGGGAGACTGAAGGTACTCGACCCGGGTGCGGGGCGTACCGAGGCGCTGACTGTCACGCGGGTTTCATGGCGCCGGGCTTCAATGGCGGGTTGGCGCCGGCATGTGGACCGGCGTGACGGACGAGCCCCCGACATGAACCCCCAACACCCCCTCGCCCTGGCCGCGCTGATGGCCCTGGCCACTTCCCTGACCGCCTGCGGTGGCGGCAGCAGCAGCCCTGCACCCGCCCCGGTCCCCGCACCCGCGCCGGCCGCCGCCGTGACCGGGGTCTTCCTCGACGCCGCGGTCGAGGGCCTGGACTACGCCGTGGGCAGCGCGGCCAAGCAGGCCACCAACGCGGCCGGCGAATTCGGCTGCAAGGGCGGCGACACGCTGGCCTTCAGCGTGGGCGGCCTGGCCCTGGGCAACGCGCCCTGCGCCCCCAGCGTGACGCCACTGACCCTGGCCGGCAGCAGCGACGTGAAGGACACACGCGTGGTCAACCGCCTGATGGCGCTGCAGCTGCTCGACGACGACGGCGACCCGTCCAACGGCATCCGCCTGGCCCCCGAGGTCAAGGCCGCGCTGGCCGGCAAGGCGCTGGACTTCAGCCAGGACGCCGGCACCTTCCACACCGCGCTCAAGGCTGTGCTGCCCGGCAGCCTGAACGACAAGTTTGGCCGCCCCTACAGCGCCCGCACGGTCGACGACGACCGCCGCCTGCTGGCGCGCGAGCATTTCGAGAACACACTGGCCGCGCAGCTGGCTTCGCCCGTGGTCGAGACCGTGACCCAGAGCACGCCCGCCGGCACTGTGAGCGCCGCCATCACCCGGCACGCTGTGCAGGCCGCGGCCTCGTTCTACTTCCCCTACGAGGGCAGCAACGCCCAGACCCGGGCCGAGTTTGCTGGTGGCTTCCTGCCGGCCTACGGCTCGGGCCTGGCCTTCAAGGGTCGGCTGCCCGACGGCACGCTGGAGTTCTATGGCATCACCGACCGTGGTCCCAACGGCGACGGCCCCAACGCCCCGGTGCCCGGTGGCAGCGGTACCGGCGGCGCCAAGATCTTCCCGGCGCCCAGCTTCAGCCCGGCCATCGGTGTGATCGCCGTGGGTGCTGGCGGCGCGGTGCTCAAGTCCAGCCTGCCGCTGAAGTTCAGCGCCACGCAAAAGGCCAATGGCCTGGTGCTGCCCCCGGGCAGCGTGGGCCACTCGGCCGAGATCCCGCTGACCGACGCGCTCAAGTACGAACCCGCCAAGGCCGACTACAGCGCCTTCGGCCTGGACACCGAGTCGGTGGTGGTGGACGCCGCGCGCAACGCGCTGTGGGTGTCCGACGAGTATGGCCCCTTCATCGTCAAGGTGGACCCCGCCAGCGGCCTCATCACCAAGAAGTACCAGCCGGGCAGTGGCGCGGCCGACCTGCCCGCGGTGCTGGCCAAGCGCCGCGCCAACCGCGGCATGGAGGGCCTGACGCTGGACGTGGCCAGCGGCCGCCTGCACGGCTTCCTGCAGAGCCCGCTGGACGACGGCAAGGCCAACTACACCACCACAGCCGTGCCGGGCGCGACCAACAAGTCGGAGAACGTGCGCGACTTCGCGCGCTTCGTGCGCTGGGTCGAGTTCGACCCGAGCACCGAGAAGACCAAGCTCTACGCCCTGCCGATCGACGGCAGCCAGTACGACCGTGGCCGCACCGGCAACGCCAAGCTGGGTGACGTGGTGTCGCTGGGCAACGGCAAGTTCATTGCCATCGAGCAGGGCGCGCGCGCCAGCGACGCCAAGGTGTTCAACCACCTGGTGCTGATCGAGCTGCCGGCCAACGCCACCGACATCGCCGCCCTGGGTTCCGACCTGGAGAAGAGCAGCCTGACCGGCACCGCCGTCAACGGAGTGGACTACGCTGCCGTGGTGCCGCTGAAGAAGACGCGCCTGTTCGACCTCAACGCCGCCGGCTGGCTGGCCGAGAAGGCCGAGGGCCTGGCCCTGGTCGACGAGGCCACGCTGGCGCTGACCAACGACACCGACTTCGGCCTCAAGACCCTGGTGCTCGACGCCAGCGGCGCGCCGATCGCTGGCGCCGATGTCACCGCCTGCACGGTGGACGCCAACGGCGCCATCACCGGCACCGGCTGCGCCAGCGGCGCGGCGGCCATCCGCATCGGCCGCACCGGCGACAACGACCGCTCGCAGCGCCTGTGGCTGCTCAAGTTCAGCAAGAAGCTGACCGACTTCAGCGTGCCGCAGTGACCAGCAGGGCGGCCGTCGCGGCGGCCACCTGGTGGCAAGGGCTGTGTTGAAGCGCTAGGCCGCTGCGTCGATCACCCCGCCGCCCAGGCACACCTCGCCGTCGTACAGCACGGCGCTCTGGCCCGGGGTCACGGCCCATTGCGGTTCGGTGAAGGCCAGGCGCAGGCTGCTGCCGTCGTCCCCCGGGGTCAGGGTGCAGGCGGCGTCGGCCTGGCGGTAGCGGGTCTTGGCGGCGCAAGGGCCGGCCGGGGGCGCGGTGCCGGCGACCCAGCTCAGGTCGCGCGCGCTCAGGGTAGGCGACAGCAGCCAGGGGTGGTCGTGGCCCTGCACCACCCACAGGGTGTTGTGGGCCAGGTCCTTGCGTGCGACGAACCAGGGCTGGTGCTCCCCGACGCCGCGCAGCCCTTGAGCCTGCACCGCCTTCAGGGCCGCGCCGCGCGCCTTGACGCCGCCAATGCCCAGGCCCTGGCGCTGGCCCAGGGTGTAGAAGCTCAGGCCCACGTGCTCGCCGATCACGCGGCCGGCGTCGTTCTTGATGGGGCCCGGCTCCTTGGCGATGTAGCGGTTCAGGAACTCGCGGAACGGCCGCTCGCCGATGAAGCAGATGCCGGTCGAGTCCTTCT
>CAZKDU010000278.1:0-3016 GCA_964551485.1 uncultured Burkholderiaceae bacterium | reverse complement strand
TGCACGTGCACCAGTCGATCTGGAAAGACGGCAAGAACCTGTTCGCTGGTGACGGCTACGCCGGCCTGAGCGACTTCGCGCTGTACTACATCGGCGGCATCATCAAGCACGCCCGCGCGCTGAACGCCATCACCAACCCCGGCACCAACAGCTACAAGCGCCTGGTGCCCGGCTTCGAAGCCCCGGTGAAGCTGGCCTACTCGGCCCGCAACCGCTCGGCCTCGATCCGCATCCCGTTCGTTGCCAACCCCAAGGGCCGCCGCATCGAAGCGCGCTTCCCGGACCCCTCGGCCAACCCGTACCTGTGCTTCTCGGCCCTGATGATGGCCGGCCTGGACGGCGTGGAGAACAAGATCCACCCGGGCGAAGCTGCCACCAAGGACCTGTACCACCTGCCGCCCGAAGAGGACAAGCTGGTGCCCACCGTGTGCCACAGCCTGGACCAGGCGCTGGACTACCTCGACAAGGACCGTGCCTTCCTGACCAAGGGCGGCGTGTTCACCGACTCCATGCTCGACGCCTACATCGAGCTGAAGATGGGCGAGGTGACCCGCTTCCGCATGGCCCCGCACCCGGTCGAGTACGACATGTACTATTCGCTCTGAGCGCGAGCACGGGGCAACCCAGGAAAGGACGGCGCAAGCCGTCCTTTTTTTTGCCTCCATCACCCCCAAATTGAAGAACCATGGCAACTGCGGGATACTGGCCGGCTCCAAGCGGGGGTGTCCCCTGGTCCCACCTGTCCTGCCTGTCCGTATGCGCATGAAACCCCGTTGTCTGCTTGCTCCCTTCCTGCTGTTCCTGGCCGTGGCGGCCGCTGCGCAGGAGCGCATCTACCGCTGTGGCAACGAATACACCAACAACGCCAGCACCGCCAAGGCCCGCAACTGCAAGCTGCTCGAAGGCAGCAACGTGACTGTGATCCAGGGCACGCGGGTGGCACCTGGGGCTGGCAGCGGCAAGGCCGCCGCGGCACCCAGCGCGGCCACGGCCAGCCAGCGTGTGGAGCCGTCCGAGCAGCGTGCGCGCGACCAGGAGGCGCGTGGCATCCTGGAGGCCGAACTGCGGCGCGCTGAAGCGCGCCAGGCCGAACTCAAGGCCGAGTACAACAATGGCGAGCCCGAGCGCCGTGGCGACGAGGCGCGCAACTACCAGAAGTACCTGGACCGCACGGCCGAGCTCAAGGCCAGCCTGGGGCGCACCGAGAGCGACATCGCCAGCATCAAGCGTGAACTGGGCCGTGTGCCCAGCCAGAAGTGACGGGCGCGTTGATGGCTGGCAAAACCTCTGTGGCCCAGCAGCGCTTCCAGGCGTTCGACATGCTGGCCACGCTGGTGGCCGTGGTGCACAGCAGCGGTGCGGTGCTGTTCGCCAACTCGGCGCTGGAGGACGCGCTGGGCACCTCGCGCCGCACCATCGAGGGCTCGCAATTCCCTGACTGCTTCGACGACCCCCACATCCTGCAGAACGCGCTTGAAGGCGCGGGCAGCAACGAATTTGCGGCACTGCGCTACGACGCGCGCCTGAAGCGGCTGAACCATGAGTCCATGCCGGTGCACGTGATCGTGGCGCAGACCGAGCAGCCGGGCGAGATCATCATCGAGCTGCTGCCGCTGGAGGCCCAGGCCAAGCAGGAGCGCGAGGAGCGCCTGATCGACCAGGCCCAGGCCAACAAGGAGCTGATCCGCAACCTCGCGCACGAGATCAAGAACCCGCTGGGCGGCATCCGCGGCGCGGCCCAGCTGCTGGAGATGGAGATCCAGTCCAAGGACCTGACCGAGTACACCCAGGTCATCATCCACGAGGCCGACCGCCTGCAGACCCTGGTGGACCGGCTGCTGGCGCCGCACCGCCGCCCGCATGTGGTGGGTGACGTCAACATCCACGAGGTCTGCGAGCGCGTGCGCTCGCTGATCCTGGCCGAGTTTCCACGCGGCCTGAAGGTGCAGCGCGACTACGACATCTCCATTCCCGAGTTCCGTGGTGACCGCGAGCAGCTGATCCAGGCCGTGCTCAACATCACGCACAACGCCTGCCATGCGCTGGCCGACCGCATCGCGGCCGGCGATGCCCACATCACGTTTCGCACACGCACGGCGCGCCAGGTCACCTTCGGCAAGCAGCGTTATCGCCTGGCACTGGAATTGCATGTCATCGACAACGGGCCCGGCGTGCCGGACTCGATCAAGGACCGCATCTTCTACCCGCTGGTGTCGGGGCGCGAAGGCGGCTCCGGCCTGGGGCTGACGCTGGCGCAAACCTTCGTGCAGCAGCACCATGGCCTGATCGAGTGTGACAGCGTGCCGGGCCGAACGGACTTCAAATTGTTGATACCGTTGCCATAGACTTGACCAGAGGGGACAACCACCACATGAAGCCGATTTGGATCGTAGACGATGACCAGTCCATCCGCTTCGTGCTGGAGAAAGCCCTGCTGCGCGAGGACCTTCCCACGCGCAGCTTCACCAACCCGCGCGAGGTGCTGGCCGCGCTCGACGCCGCCGACGGCGACGAGGGCGAGAACACCGGCCCGCAGGTGCTGGTGAGCGACATCCGCATGCCCGGCGGTTCCGGCCTGGACCTGCTGTCCAAGGTCAAGGAGCGGCACCCGGGCCTGCCGGTCATCATCATGACCGCGTTCTCCGACCTCGACAGCGCGGTCTCGGCCTTCCAGGGCGGGGCCTTCGAGTACCTGCCCAAGCCCTTCGATCTGCCCAAGGCGGTGGAGCTGATTCGCCGTGCGGTCGAGGAAAGCCAGCGCGAGGAGGTGGCCGAGGAGCGCATGGCCGCCACGCCCGAGATGCTGGGCCAGGCGCCGGCCATGCAGGACGTGTTCCGCGCCATCGGCCGCCTGAGCCAGAGCAACGTCACGGTGATGATCACCGGCGAGTCGGGTTCGGGCAAGGAACTGGTGGCGCGCGCGCTGCACAAGCACTCGCCGCGCGCCGGCGGGCCGTTCGTGGCCATCAACACCGCGGCCATCCCCAAGGACCTGCTGGAAAGCGAGCTGTTCGGC
>CAZKDU010000277.1:0-3016 GCA_964551485.1 uncultured Burkholderiaceae bacterium | reverse complement strand
CCGGGCGGTACACCGACCACGGCACCTTGCACTCCTTGCGCACGATCTTCTCGCTCTCGTGCTTGGTCATGAAATACGGGTGGTCGGCGTTCTCGGCCTCGTCGAACATGTCCTCGCGAAACACCCCTTCGTACAGGCCGGCGGCCGCGATCGACGACACATGGTGCAAGTGCCCGGCGTCGATCGCCTTGGCCAGCTCCACGGTGTTGCGCGTGCCCTCGATGTTGACCGCGATCTGGCTCTCTTCGTCGGCCCCGAGGTCGTACACCGCAGCCAGGTGGTAGAAGTGGTCGATTTGCCCCTTGAGCCCCTTGATGGCGTCGGCCGACACACCCAGCTTCTTGGCTGTGAGGTCCCCAAACACCGGCACCACACGCGCCGCGCTCACCCCCCAGTACTCGCGCAGGCCAGCCACCTTGGCTTCGCTTTCCTTGCGAATCAGGAAGTGCACCACCGACCCCTTGCGCTCCAACAGCTTCTTGACCAGTCGCTTGCCAATGAAACCGGTGGCACCGGTGACGAAATATTGCATGTGCAGGACTCCAGAAAGAATGCTGGATTCTTGCCCAAAGGACTGCCCCCCATATTCAGCACAAACCCGGGCACGCCCTAGGGTTCGCCCCCTAGGGATTTAGGCGAAAAAACCTAAAAGTCTCCCCCCTGCTGCCCGTACAGTTCACCCCATGCACCGAGCGCCCTGCCTCAGTGCCACTTTCAACCGATTCATTGGAGAACCCCATGGTCAAGAAACTGCAAAAGCGTGACACCGAGAAGAAGCCCGCCGCCCAACTGTCCGGCACCGTCAAGGACTCCGCCCAGCAAATCTGGCTGGCTGGCCTGGGCGCTTTTGCCAAGGCCCAGGAAGAAGGCGGCAAGGTGTTCGAGGCCCTGGTCAAGGAAGGCATGAGCATCCAGCGCAAGACCCAGGCCGTGGCCGAAGAAAAGATCTCGGAAGCCACCAGCCGCATGGCCAACATGGCCACTGACATCACCTCCAAGGCCTCGGGCCAGTGGGACAAGCTGGAAAACATCTTCGAAGACCGTGTCTCCAAAGCCCTGAACAAGCTGGGTGTGCCCTCGGCCAAGGACATCGACGTGCTGATTGCCCGCATCGACGAACTCAACAAGAGCGTGCAAAAGCTCTCCGGCAAGGCGACTGCTGCGCCCAAAGCCGCCAGCACCACCGCCCCGGTCCCGGCCAAGCGCAGCGCACCGCGCAAGAAGGCCGCCAGCACCACCGCCGGTGCCTGATTTCTCAGTTCCGTAAAGCAAACCCCTTAGGGCGCCACGGCGCCCTTTTTTTCGCCCATGCTGCAGCGCAACAGATTGCCATCCGATGACCTGTGGTGCCGCGCCATCCATCGACCGAATTCCTCATGAGCACCTCCGCCCCCTCCCCTTCGCGCATCGGCCTGGCACTGGCGGGCGGTGGACCGCTGGGTGCGATCTACGAGATCGGGGCCCTGTGCGCGCTGGACGAGGCCTTGCCCGGCTTGGACTTCACCCGGCTGCACCACTACGTGGGCGTGTCGGCCGGTGGGTTCATCGCGGCAGGCCTGGCCAACGGCATGTCGCCCCGCGAGCTGTGCGCGGCGTTCATCGAAAACGACGACCAGGTGTCCGAGGTGTTCGACCCGGCCTGGCTCATGAAACCGGCACGCGGTGAATTTGCCCGCCGGGCCATCATGCTGCCGGGGCTGCTGCTGTCCGCGCTGTGGCAATGGGGCGGGCGCCGCAAATCCATGGTCCAGGCCCTGGAGCTTCTGGGCCCGGCCCTGCCCACAGGCATCTTCTCCAACGACGAAATCGACCGCCGCCTGAGCCTGCTGTTCAGCAAACCAGGCCGCAGCAACGACTTCCGCCAGCTGCGCAGCCGCCTGACCCTGGTCGCCACCAACCTGGACAGTGGCGAGGCCACGGAGTTCGGCCGCCCGGGCTGGGACCATGTGCCCATCTCCAAGGCAGTGCAGGCCAGCGCCGCCCTGCCCGGCCTGTTCCCCCCAGTGGAGATCGATGGGCATTACTACGTGGACGGCGCCCTCAAGAAAACCATGCACGCCTCGGTGGCCATGGACGAGGGCATTGACCTGATGCTGTGCCTGAACCCGCTGGTGCCGTTCAACGCCACCGAACCCCAGGCCGAGCGCGTGATGCGGCGCGACCTGCCGCTGGAGCGCCGCCGCATCCCGCGCATCGTCGACGGCGGCCTGCCGGCCGTGCTGAGCCAGACCTTTCGCTCCATCATCCACTCTCGCATGGCCCTGGGCATGAAAGGCTATGAGCAGGCCTACCCGGACACCGACATCGTGCTGGTCGAGCCCGACCAGCGCGACCCCGAGATGTACCTGGCCAACACCTTCAGCTACAGCCAGCGCCGACAGCTCGCCGAACACGCCTACCAGCAAACCCGGCAACTGCTGCGCTCGCGCCGCACTTCGCTCTCTGCCACCCTGGCCCGCCATGGTCTGAGCCTGGACATGGGCGCGCTGGACGACCCACGCCGCCACCTGGCCCAGCCCCCCCGGGCGCGCTCGCGGGTGGGCCAGGCCGTGCAAACGCTTGAAGAGGTCGTGGACGATCTGGCCCAGTGGGTCCACCCCCCTGCGCATCGCCCGCACCGCGCCCGCCCCCGCCTGGCCACAGGCACGCGCCCCACCCCGCGCCGCCCAGCCGTGGCCAAGGCGCCGCCCACCACACCCGAGGCCAGGCCAAGTGGCACGGGGTCGCCAATGTGAACCCGTGGCCCTCTACCCGGGCTGATGGGCCTGGGTTAGAGTGGTGCCTGTCGACATCACGCACGATCACAAGAATTCAAGGACGACAAGCATGGTGAAGAAGGCACCTCGGCGCACGGCGGAGCGCATCCTGGAGGTCACGCTCGACCTGTTCAACCGGTTCGGCGAGCCCAATGTCTCGACCACGCTGATCTCGGCCGAGTTGAACATCAGCCCGGGTAACCTGTACTACCACTACCCGGCCAAGGACGAGCTGATCAACAGCCTGTTCGACCGCTACG
>CAZKDU010000276.1:0-3017 GCA_964551485.1 uncultured Burkholderiaceae bacterium | reverse complement strand
CTCGACGCCGAGCGCGAGCAGAAGCTTCCCCCGCACGAGGCGATCTACCAGGCGGCGCTGCTGCGCTTCCGGCCCATCCTCATGACCACGCTGGCGGCACTGCTGGGCGCGCTGCCGCTGATGCTCGGTGGCGGCGTGGGCAGCGAGCTGCGCCACCCGCTGGGCGTGACCATGGTCGGCGGCCTGATCGTGAGTCAGCTGCTGACCCTGTTCACCACGCCGGTGATCTACCTGGGCTTCAGCGCGCTGGCGCAGCGCTGGCGCGCGCGCCTGGCTCGCCCCGCGGTCTGAGGGCGGCCCGCGATGCAGTTCTCGCGCCTGTTCATCCTGCGCCCGGTGGCCACCACGCTGCTGACGCTGGGCATCGCCCTGGCCGGCGCGATCGGCTTCTTCCTGCTGCCGGTGGCGCCGCTGCCGCAGGTGGACTTTCCCACCATCTCGGTCTCGGCCTCGCTGCCCGGCGCCAGCCCCGACACCATGGCGGCCTCGGTGGCCACGCCGCTGGAGCGCGCGCTCGGCGCCATCGCCGGGGTCACGGAGATCACCTCCTCGTCCTCGCTGGGCAACACCCGGGTCACGCTGCAGTTCGACCTGAGCCGCGACATCAACGGCGCGGCGCGCGACGTGCAGGCCGCCATCAACGCCTCGCGCGCGCTGCTGCCCAGCGGCCTGCCGAGCAACCCAACCTACCGCAAGGTCAATCCGGCCGACGCACCGGTGCTGATCATCGCGCTGACCTCCGACACCCTGACGCGTGGCCAGATGTACGACGCCGCCTCCACCGTGCTGGCGCAGCGCCTGGCCCAGGTCGACGGCATCGGCCAGGTCACCATTGGCGGCGGCGCGCTGCCGGCGGTGCGGGTGGAGCTGGACCCGAACCGCCTGGCCGCCTCGGGCCTGGCGCTGGACGACGTGCGCGTGGCCCTGGTGGCCACCAACGCCAACCGGCCCAAGGGCCTGATCGACGACGGCGAGCGCAGCTGGCAGCTCACTGCCAACGACCAGGCGCGCAACGCCGCCGAGTTCGCGCCGATCGTGCTGCGCTACAAAAATGGGAGCGCGGTGCGCTTGTCCGACGTGGCCCAGGTGCTGGATTCGGTGCAGGACGTGCGCAACTACGGCGTGGCCAACGGCAAGCCCGCGATCCTGCTGGTGCTGAACCGCCAGCCCGGCGCCAACATCATCGAGACGGTGGACCGGGTGCGTGCCCTGCTGCCGCTGCTGCAGGCCCAGATCCCGGCGGCGATCCGGATGGACGTGGTGGTTGACCGCACGCCCACCATCCGCGCCTCGCTGCGCGAGGTCGAGCGTGCGCTGGCCATTTCCATCGGCCTGGTGGTGCTGGTGGTGTTCCTGTTCCTGCGCAGCGCGCGCGCCGCCCTGGTGCCCAGCGTGGCGGTGCCGGTCTCGCTGGCCGGCACCTTCGGCGTGATGTACCTGGCCGGCTACAGCCTGAACAACCTGTCGCTGATGGCGCTGACCGTGGCCACCGGCTTCGTGGTGGACGACGCCATCGTGGTGCTGGAGAACATCGCGCGCCACCGCGAGCGCGGCAAGCCGCTGCTGCAGGCGGCGCTGGACGGCACCCGCGAGATCGGCTTCACCGTGGTCTCGATCAGCCTGTCGCTGATCGCGGTGTTCATCCCTATCCTGTTCATGGGTGGCATCGTCGGGCGGCTGTTTCGCGAGTTCGCGGTGGTGCTGTCGGCGGCCATCCTGGTGTCCATGCTGGTGTCGCTGACCACCACGCCCATGATGTGCGCCACCCTGCTGGGCCGGGTGCCGCTGCGGCGCGCGGCGCGGCCGCGCGGCACGCTGGCGGCCTGGGGGCAGCGCTTCGGGCGCGCCGTGCAGCGCGGCGACCGGCGCTCGCTGGCCTGGGCCCGGCGGCGCCAGCCGCTGGTGCTGCTGGCGCTGGCCGGCGTGGTCGGGCTCAACGGCTACCTCTACGCCACCATCCCCAAGGGCTTCCTGCCGCAGCAGGACACCGGGCGCCTGGTCGGCTTCGTGCGCGCCGACCAGGCCACCTCGTTCCAGGCCATGCAGCAGCGGCTGGACCGCATGATCGCCATCGTGCGCGCCGACCCGGCGGTCGAGCACGTGACCGGCTTCACCGGCGGTGGCCAGCGCAACTCGGCCCAGATGTTCGTGACCCTGCACCCGCTCAAGGCCAGCGGCGGCCCACGCGACGCCACGGCCGAGCAGGTGGTGGCGCGGCTGCGCACGAAGCTGGCGCGCGAGCCGGGCGCGCGCCTGTTCCTGACCCAGGTGCAGGACATCCGCGTGGGCGGGCGCCAGTCCACCAGCGACTACGAGTACACCCTGCTGTCCGACGAGCTGGAGGACCTGCGCACCTGGGAGCCGCGCATCCGCGAGGCGCTGGCGCGCTTGCCCGAGCTGCAGGACGTCAACACCGACCAGCAGGACCGCGGCCTGCAGACCTCGCTGGTGATCGACCGCGACGCCGTGCAGCGCCTGGGCCTGGACGTGCGCACCATCGACACCACGCTCAACAACGCTTTTGGCCAGCGCCAGGTGGGCGTGATCTACAACCCGCTGAACCAGTACCGCGTGGTCATGGAGCTGGCGCCCGAGCACCTGCAGAGCCCGGAGTCGCTGCGCCGGCTGCTGTTCACCAGCAAGAGTGGCGGCCAGGTGCCGCTGTCGGCCTTCGCGCGGGTGGAGCTGACCAACACGCCGCTGGCGGTCAGCCACCAGTCGGGCGCGCCGGCTACCACGGTCAGCTTCAGCCTGACGCCCGGCACTTCGCTGTCGCAGGCCACCGAGGCCATCCAGAACGCCGTGGCCGGCCTGGGCGTGCCGGTCTCGCTGCGCGGCTCGTTCGAGGGCACGGCCAAGGCCTTCGGCAGCTCCAGCAGCAACGAGCCGCTGCTGATCCTGGCGGCCATCGTCACCATCTACCTGGTGCTGGGTGTGCTCTACGAAAGCCTGGTGCACCCGCTGACCATCCTGTCCACGCTGCCCTCGGCCGGCGTGGGCGCGCTGCTGGCGCTGCT
>CAZKDU010000275.1:0-3026 GCA_964551485.1 uncultured Burkholderiaceae bacterium | reverse complement strand
CGCTGGGCTCGGCCATGCGCGGGCGCACGACCCTGGTGATCGCGCACCGGCTGGCCACGGTGCAGCGCGCCGACCGCATCGTGGTGCTGGAGCACGGGCGCATTGTCGAGGTGGGCAACCACGCCAGCCTGCTGGCCCAGGGTGGGGTGTACGCGCGGCTGGCGGCGCTGCAGTTCAGCGCCTGATCAGGCCAGGCGCCCTGCCCTACCCGCCGGGCAGCGGGTCGCTGCTGGGGTCGGCAGCGGCCGGCGGAGGCGCCGCGGACGCATCGGCCGGGGCCAGGGTCTCCTGGTGGAAATACACCCCGAAGCGCACGCGCTGGTCGGCATGGGCCAGGCCCTGGCTGCGCGCCTCGGCCACGGTGGCGCTCTGCAGGAACTTCTGCAGCGCCGTGCCCCAGAGCCGGCGCGCGAGCTGGTGCAGCTGGCGCGCCTGCGCGGGCGTGAGCTGCTGGCTGAACGCGCTCTGTTCGAGCCAGGCACTGGTGTCGTCGGTGCGGCCCAGGTTGGCCACGGCGCTGGCCAGGTGGTCGGCGACGTTGGCGGCCATGAAGTCGAAGGACTCCTGCAGCCCGGGCGGTGGCATGAAGGCGTGGGCCTTGAGCTCCACATGGGCGTCGTCCCCGATGGCCACCACGCCCAGGCGCTCAAGCTCGTCGAGCACGGCGCGGGCGCTGACGTCGCGGCTGACCTCGGCCACCAGGCTGCTGAAGTCGGGCTGGCCGGGCTCGGCGTAGCGCGGCGTGCGCGCCAGGCGCAGGGCCTGGCCGTCGGCGCTCAGGTAGCGCGGCTCGCTGATCCAGCGCCCCACCACAAACGAGGCCACGGGCATGGGCTGGCCACGGTGCGGCGGCGTCGGCGACTCGCGCAGGCGCCGCACGTCCTTGCGGTGCACCCCGGTCAGGATGGCGATGCGGGTGTCGCTGGTCTGGCGCTCTTCCAGGCTGTAGTGGCGCACGGCAGCGTCGACCAGGGCGCGCTTGAGCGCTTCGACCAGGGCGTTGAGCTGCACGCCGTCGGCGATCATGAGCTGGGCCATGGGTTCGAGCAGGCGCGCCAGCGCGCCCAGGGCGGCGTCGGGCTGCTGCGGGCGCACACCGGTGGTGTTGCCCACCGGGCCGGGATCGGGGCGCGGGCTGCGGCGTGGCATGCGGGCCCTGTGCGGCGGGGGCGTCAGTGCACCGGCTGCTTGAGTGCAGCCGGCACGGGCAGGCTCATGACCTCGATGCCTTCGTCGGCCAGCTCGCGGCGCTGCTCGGGCGAGGCCTGGCCGCGGATGCCGCGCTCCTCGCTCTCGCCATAGTGGATCTTGCGCGCCTCTTCGGCAAAGCGCGGGCCCACGTCTTCGGTCCTGGCCATGACCTCGCGCACCATGGCCAGCCAGGCCTGCTGGCGCTGCGCCGGGCCGGCCGGGGTGACGGCAGATTCGGTGGCCTCGGACCGGGCGGCGCCGAGGTTCAGGCGCGGGGCGCTGAGCTGCTTCTCGACCTGGCGCTCGCCGCACAGCGGGCACTCGAGCAGGCCACGCGCGAGCTGGCCCTGGAAGTCATCTTCCGAGCCGAACCAGCCTTCAAATGCATGCTGCTGCGCGCAGCGCAGATCCAGGACCTTCATGCCCCCGATTATCGGTGCTGGGCCGGCTCGGCAGGGGCGGCCTGCCAGTGCAGCGGCCAGTGGCCGGCCAGCACCTGTTGCAGCCACAACACGCCGGTCAGGGTCTTGGCATCGGTCACCTGGCCGTCGCGGCACCAGGCCAGCAGCTCGTCGGGGCGGGCCGTGAACACGTCGAGGAATTCGCCCGGGTCGAGCCGGCGCTCACCCAGGTGCAGGCCACGCGCGAACCAGATGTCGATGAACTCGGTGGAGTAGGCAATGGCCGGGTGCAGGCGCCCGGCATGGACCCATTCGCGCGCGGTGTAGCCGGTTTCCTCCTGCAGCTCGCGGCGCGCGCAGACCCAGGGGTCTTCACCGGCGTCGAGCTTGCCGGCCGGGAACTCGATCATGACCTGCCCCACCGGGTAGCGGAACTGACGCTCCAGCACCACCTGGCCGTCGTCGAGCAGCGGGATGACCATGACCGCGCCCGGGTGCACCACGTACTCGCGCGTGGCGGCACTGGCGTCGGGCAGGCGCACCTGGTCACGGCGCACGTGCAGGAAATGGCCGCGCACCAGTTCTTCGCGGCCCGTCTGTGTTTCGGTCAGGTGCGAGGCCGTGGCCGCTGGGTCCATGGCGGCTCAGCCCTCGCGGTGGCGGGCCAGGTAGCAGTAGACGAAACCCGGGAAAGCCAGGGTCATGAACAGCGCCCAGGTGATGGCGTAGAACTCCCAGCCCTGGGGTGCGACCTGGCCGGCGCGCGATTCCAGCGCCAGGCCCAGGCCGCCGACCAGCAGGTAGCACAGCAGCAGCTCGGCCAGGCGCCAGGCCAGCGGTTTGCGCGTGCGCCGCAGCGGCAGCAGGCCGAGCAGGCGCTGGTTCAGGAACGGCAGGTTGGCAGCCACGAAGGCGACCACCAGCAACAGCCAGACGGAGGTGGCTTGCAGCATCGGGATGGGGTTCAGCTGTGGGCGCGGGGCACAGCGCCGGCGCACCCCACGAAGCGGGCACAGGCCTGCACCTGGAGGCCGCACACGGCGCGGAGCGTGGGCGCCATGGGCATCAGGTGCCCAGGGTCTTGACGATGGCCTGGGCGCACAGCGACATCAGGCCGCCGGGCAGCAGGCCCAGGCCCAGCACCAGGGCGCCGTTGAGCGACAGCACCACCCGCACGTCGGCCGGGGCCGACACGGTGGTGGCGGTGATGGGCGCGTCGAAGTACATGACCTTGACCAAACGCAGGTAGTAGAAGGCCCCGATCAGCGACATGATGACGGCGAGTGTCAAAACGTAGAAAAGCATGATGCGTATGGGAACCGTGTTGATGGCCCGGGGAATCGTGTGCGCGGGGTCCTTGGCCTCACCCGCAGTGATTCCAATGATCTCGGTGCCTCCGAACGCGAACATCACGATCATGAAGCTGCCCAAGAA
>CAZKDU010000274.1:0-3039 GCA_964551485.1 uncultured Burkholderiaceae bacterium | reverse complement strand
TGCTGGTGCGTTTTGCCAACCGCAGCTGCTCGGTGCTGGTGGCCACCGACGTGGCCGCGCGCGGGCTCGACATTGCCAGCCTGGCGGCGGTGGTGAACGCCGACGTGACGCCCGACCCCGAGGTGCATGTGCACCGCATCGGCCGCACCGGCCGGGCCGGTGAAAGCGGGCTGGCCCTGAACCTGGCCAGCCTGGACGAGATGGGCAGCGTCGGCCGCATCGAGCTGCTGCAGGGCCAGGCCTCGGTCTGGCACCCGCTGGCCGGCCTCACACCGGCACCCGGCGGCCCGCTGCAGCCGCCCATGGCCACCGTGCAGATCCAGGGCGGGCGCAAGGAGAAGATCCGCGCGGGCGACGTGCTGGGCGCGCTCACCGCCGACCTGGGCTACACGCGCGAGCAGGTCGGCAAGATCGACGTCAACGAGTTCTCCACCTACGTGGCGCTGGACCGCGCCATCGCCGCCCAGGCCGCCCGCCGCCTCAACGACAACGGCCGCATCAAGGGCAAGGGCGTGAAGGCACGGCTGCTGAGCGACTAAACAGGCTCGGCCACAGGCCAACGGGTGCCATCGGGTGTCCCGGGCTTTGGGCCGTGCCGGGACCTGGCCCGGCCGGGCCAGGTGGAACCGGCTGGGAGGATCGGCTGGGTAGATGGTGGAAACCCATGCTTGACATTGATCAATGTCATGGTTAAATTGCGGTCATTCGGTACCTATTGGTACCAATTGTGGCTCCACCGGCCCAGACGCCGGTCCATCCTTCTGGAGGGTTCCATGCAGTCCCAAACCATCGACCACCCCATCGTTCCGCGCGAGAAGCTCGACTTCGGGCTCGACGGCGACATCCCCCGCTTCTGGCTCGACAACGACCCGTTCAAGACGCGCTTCTTCGACGCCATGTCCACCTTCTTTCCGGAGGGCGAGCGCTTCTTCATCACCTGCGTGCGCGACTTTCGCGACCAGATCACCGACCCCAAGCTGCTGGCCGATGTGAAGGACTTCATCCGCCAGGAAGGTCAGCACGGCATGGTGCACCGCCAGTTCAACGACCGCGTGAAGGTCCAGGGCGTGGACGTGGACCGCATCGAGAAGACCACGGTGTGGGTGCTGTTCAAACTGGCGCGCACCCTGCTGTCGCGCAAGACCACATTGGCCATCACCGCCGCCTTCGAGCACATGACCGCGCTGATGGCGCACGGCTTCGAAGAAGCCAAGGTGCTGGAGCGCGCCGACCACCGCATCCGCGCCATGTACACCTGGCACGCCATCGAAGAGGTTGAGCACAAGGCCGTGGCCTACGACGTGATGCAGCAGGTGGCCAAGGTCGGCTATCTGCGCCGTGTGCTGGCACTGCTCATCACCACCCTAGGTTTCCCGCTGGGCGTGATGATCGTCATGAACCGCATGTTCAAGGCCGACGGTTTCGGCTTCTTCCAGCGCGCCGGTCTGATGCTCAAGGGCTTCTGGTGGCTGTACAAGCCTGGCGGCCTGTACATGCCCATCCTGGGCCACTACATGGCCTACTACAGGCCCGGTTTCCACCCCTGGCAGACCGGCCAGATGGACGGTTACGCCGTGTGGCTGGACACCTTCAACCGCACCGGCGACCCGATCGCCGCGGGTGAGGCAGCACTCAAGGTCCGCATCGCCTGAGGCCTGGCATGCGGGCTGATTTGAGGCCGCGCGCCCTGTTAGCCGGCCCCGGCCACCGGTTCAGCTCTTGAGCCGGTAGCCGGTTTTGAAGATCCAGGCCACACCGGCCAGGCACAGCGCCAGGAACACCAGCGTCATGCCCAGGCTGATGCCGACCCCCACGTCGGCGTGGCCATAAAAACTCCAGCGGAAGCCGCTCACCAGGTAGACCACCGGGTTGAACAGCGTCACCGTCTGCCAGAACGGCGGCAGCATGTCGATGGAATAGAAGCTGCCGCCCAGGAAGGTCAGCGGCGTGATGATCAGCGTGGGAATGAACTGCAGCTTCTCGAAGCCGTCGGCCCAGATGCCGATCATGAAGCCCAGCAGGCTGAAGGTCACGCTGGTCAGCACCAGGAACAGCAGCATGGTCAGCGGGTGCTGGACCTGCAGCGGCACGAACAGCGCAGCCGTGGCCATGATGATCAGCCCCAGCACGATGGACTTGGTGGCCGCCGCGCCCACATAGGCGACCACGATCTCCAGGGTGGACACTGGCGCCGACAGCAGTTCGTAGATGGTGCCCGTGAACTTGGGAAAGTAGATGCCGAACGAGGCGTTGCTGATGCTCTGCGTGAGCAGCGACAGCATCACCAGCCCAGGCACGATGAAGGCGCCGTAGCTCACGCCGCCCACCTCGGGGATGCGCGAGCCAATGGCCGAGCCGAACACCACGAAGTACAGCGAGGTCGAGACCACGGGCGAGACGATGCTCTGCAGCAGGGTGCGCAGGGTGCGGGCCATCTCGAAGGCGTAGATGGCGCGGATGGCGTGCAGGTTCATGCGCGGGGACCCTGGGTCGGTGCGGCGGTCGGGGGGGTGGGCGGGGCGGCACGGCCGGCGTCGTGCACCAGGCTCACGAAGATTTCTTCAAGCGAACTCTGGCGCGTCTGCAGGTCCTTGAAGGCCAGGCCGGCGCGCTCCACGTCGTCGAGCAGCGCGGCAATGCCCGAGTGCTCGCCGTGCGCGTCGTAGGTGTAGGTGAGCTCATGGCCACCGGCGCCCAGCTCCAGTGACCGGCCAGCCAGCGCGGGCGGCAGCGCCGCCAGCGGCTGCGCCAGCTGCAGCGTGAGCTGCTTGCGCATGAGCTCGGTCTTTTCCTCCACCAGCACGATCTGCCCCTTGTTGATGACGCCGATGCGGTCGGCCATCTCCTCGGCCTCGTCGATGTAGTGGGTGGTCAGGATCACGGTCACGCCACCAGCCTGCAGCCGGCGCACCAGCGCCCACATGTCCTGGCGCAGCGCCACGTCCACACCGGCCGTGGGCTCATCGAGGAACAGCACCTTGGGCTCGTGCGACAGCGCCTTGGCGATCAGCACGCGCCGCTTCATGCCCCCGGAGAGCT
>CAZKDU010000273.1:0-3052 GCA_964551485.1 uncultured Burkholderiaceae bacterium | reverse complement strand
GAAGCCAGCAAGCTGATGGAGCCCGACGAGGTGCGTGTGGCCGCCCAGCGCGCCAAGGACGCCGGCGCCACCCGCTTCTGCATGGGTGCGGCCTGGCGCGCCCCCAAGGACCGCGACATCGAAAAGGTGGCCGAGCTGGTGCGCACCGTGAAGTCGCTCGGCCTGGAGGCCTGCGCCACCCTGGGCATGCTCGAAGACCACCACGCCCAGGCCCTGAGCGACGCCGGCCTCGACTACTACAACCACACCCTAGACACCGCGCCCGAGTTCTACGGCGAGATCATCACCACCCGCGACTACCAGGACCGCCTGGACACCCTGGCGCGCGTGCGCGACGTGGGCGTCAAGGTCTGCTGCGGGGGCATCGTCGGCATGGGCGAGTCGCGCTTGCAGCGCGCCGGCCTGATCGCCGAGCTGGCCAACCTCACGCCCTACCCCGAGTCCGTGCCCATCAACAACCTGGTGCGTGTGCCCGGCACGCCGCTGGCCGACGAGGCACCGCTGGACCCGTTCGAGTTCGTGCGCACCATCGCCGTGGCCCGCATCACCATGCCGCGCGCGCGCGTGCGTCTGTCGGCCGGCCGCCAGCAGATGGGCGAGGCCATCCAGGCCCTGTGCTTCCTGGCCGGCGCCAACTCGATCTTCTACGGCGAGAAGCTGCTGACCACGGGCAACCCCGACACCGAGGCCGACACCGCCCTGCTGCAGCGCCTGGGCATGGCGCCCGGCCCGGCCCAGCCCCTGGACGAGCCCGCCCAGGCCGCCTGAGCCCCAGCCGCCCCCGGCCCGGTGGCCCGCGCACGGCCACCGGTGTGTTGTTGACCGACCGACCCGTCCCATGAACACACCCACCCCCTCGCCGGTGGCGGCCGCCGCCGCCCCGGTGTACTCCTCGGCCGGCGCCGCTGGCGCGGCCGCCCGCAAACCCGTGAGCCTGCACCGCCTGCGCGAGATGCACGCCAGCGGCGAGAAGATCGCCGTGCTGACCTGCTACGACGCCACCTTTGCCGGCCTGCTCGACCAGGCCGGGGTGGACTGCCTGCTGGTCGGCGACTCGCTGGGTATGGTGCTGCAGGGCCAGCCCAGCACCGTGCTGGTGACGCTGGAGCAGATGGCCTACCACGTGCAGTGCGTGGCGCGCGGCAACAAGAGCGCCTGGCTGATCGGCGACCTGCCGTTCGGCAGCTACCAGGAATCCCCGGCCCAGGCCCTGCGCAGCGCCACCACGCTGATGCAGGCCGGCGCCCAGATGGTCAAGCTCGAAGGCGGCGGCTGGACCGCCGAGACCACCCACTTCCTGACGCAGCGCGGCATCCCGGTCTGCGCCCACCTGGGACTGACCCCGCAGTCGGTGCACGCGCTGGGCGGCTACCGCGTCCAGGGCCGCACCGGCGACGGCGCCGCCACGCTGCGCCAGCACGCGCGCGAGCTGGCCGAGGCCGGCGCCAGCATGCTGGTGCTGGAACTCATGCCCTCGGCCGTGGCGCGCGAGATCACGGCCGGGCTGCCCATCCCCACCATCGGCATCGGCGCCGGCGTGGACTGCTCGGGCCAGGTGCTGGTGCTGCACGACATGCTGCACCTGAACCAGGGCAAGCTGCCGCGCTTCGTGCGCAACTTCATGGACGGCAGCGCCAGCGTGGACGAGGCCATCCGCCGCTACGTGGCCGACGTCAAGGCCCAGCGCTTCCCTGAGGAAGCACTGCACGGTTACTGAGGCGCCACCACCGCCTGTGCCTCAGGCCCTTGCCCAAGCGCCCTGCTCCAGTCCCGATCACCGATCACGTTCCCCGACCCGCTCCCGACAGACCATGCGCATCGCCCGCACCCTTCCCGAGCTGCGCGCCGCCCTGGCCGGCGCCGGCCGCCCGGCCTTTGTGCCCACCATGGGCAACCTGCACGCCGGCCACATCGCCCTGGTGCGCCAGGCCAGGCCGCTGGCCGACGTCTGTGTGGCCAGCATCTTCGTGAACCGCCTGCAGTTCCTGCCGCACGAGGACTTCGACACCTACCCGCGCACGTTCGAGGCCGACTGCGCCCAGCTCGAACAGGCCGGCTGCGACCTGCTGTTCGCCCCCAGCGAGACCGCGCTCTACCCGGAGCCGCAGACCTACAAGGTGCATCCGCCGGCCGAGCTGGCCGACATCCTGGAGGGGCACTTCCGCCCGGGCTTCTTCATCGGGGTGTGCACCGTGGTGATGAAACTGTTCGCCTGTGTCTTCGGCGGCACGCCGGGCGGGGTGGCGGTGTTCGGCCGCAAGGACTACCAGCAGCTGATGGTGATCCGGCGCATGGTCGAGCAGTTCGCCCTGCCGATCGAGGTGGTGGCCGGCGCCACCGAGCGCGCCAGCGACGGCCTGGCCCTGAGCTCGCGCAACGGCTACCTGAGCGCCGAGGAGCGTGCCGAGGCCGTGCAGCTCTCCCAGGCCCTGCAGGCTCTGGCGCGCGCCGCCCTGGCGGCGCAGCAGGCCGGCACGCTGGCAGCCCAGCTGCCGGCGCTGGAGGCCCAGGCCATGGCCACCCTGGCCCAGCGCGGCTGGGCCCCGGACTACCTGACCGTGCGGCGCCGCCACGACCTGCAGCCGCCCCAGGCCGATGCGCCCCTGGTGGCCCTGGGCGCGGCCCGGCTCGGCCGCACACGGCTGATCGACAACCTGGAGTTCTGAACCCGCGCCGCCCACCCAGCGCTGGCGGTGATGGCGGTACGGTCGCAGGATCGGTCGCACCACACCCTGCCCCTCATTGCTCCTGTTTCAGGAGCAAACTTTCCTTATTTGGCAAGGGTTGGGGGCCTTTTTTTCACCCAAGCCAGCGGCAGACAAGCCGCGCCGGCCGGTCCCCGGGCACCACACCCAACCACCGGCGCAACCCGGTGCCATGCCCGATGGGACGCTCACGAAGGATGGGGGGTGACCCTTCCGTGCGCCTGCTTCCGGGCCACGGGTCTGCGGACCCGGTGAGCCGGGAAAGGCCTCAGGCGCCCGGGGCTTCAGCCGCCGGGCCGCGCCCCATCAGGCGGGCCGCAGCCTCGGCCGGCTGGCACTGGCCGTCG
>CAZKDU010000272.1:0-3057 GCA_964551485.1 uncultured Burkholderiaceae bacterium | reverse complement strand
AGTTCAAGCCCGACACCGACGTGGCCATGCTCAACGCCATGATCCACACCGTGATCGAGGAGGGCCTGGCCGACGAGGCCTTCCTGCGCGAGCGCGCCAGCAACTTCGAAGCGCTGCGTGAGAACGTCAAGGGCTACAGCCCCGAGGCCATGGCGCCGATCTGCGGCATCCCGGCCGACACCCTGCGCGAGGTGGCACGCGCCTTCGCCCAGTCCAAGGCGTCCATGATCCTCTGGGGCATGGGCGTGAGCCAGCACGTGCACGGCACCGACAACGCCCGCTGCCTGATCGCGCTGTGCAGCGTGACCGGCCAGATCGGCAAGCCCGGCAGCGGCCTGCACCCCTTGCGTGGCCAGAACAACGTGCAGGGCGCGAGCGATGCCGGCCTCATTCCCATGATGTTCCCGAACTACCAGCGCGTGACCAACACCCAGGCCCACGCCTGGTTCGAGGACTTCTGGGACACGCCGCTGGACGACCAGCCCGGCTACACCGTGGTCGAGATCATGCACAAGGCCCTGGCGCCTGCGAGCGACCCGCACAAGGTCTGGGGCATGTACGTGATGGGCGAGAACCCGGCCATGAGCGACCCCGACCTGCACCACGCGCGCCACGCCCTGGCCGCGCTCGACCACCTGGTGGTGCAGGACATCTTCCTGACCGAGACCGCCTGGCTGGCCGACGTGGTGCTGCCCGCCAGTGCCTGGCCCGAGAAGACCGGCTCCGTCAGCAACACCGACCGCATGGTGCAGCTCGGCAAGCGCGCCCTGGTGCCACCGGGCGAGGCCCGGCAGGACCTGTGGATCATCCAGCAGATTGCCCGGCGCATGGGCCTGCGCTGGGACTACCCGGGCGAAGAGAGCGGCGTGGCCGCGGTCTACGAGGAGATGCGCCAGGCCATGCACGCGGCCATTGCCGGCATCACCTGGGAGCGCCTGCAGCGCGAGTCCAGCGTCACCTACCCCTGCCTGAGCGCCGACGATCCGGGCCAGCCCATCGTCTTCCACGACCACTTTCCCACGCCCGACGGGCGCGTCAAGCTGGTGCCGGCCGACATCATCCCGGCGGCCGAGCGGCCTGATGCCGACTACCCCTTCGTGCTCATCACCGGGCGCCAGCTCGAGCACTGGCACACCGGCAGCATGACGCGCCGCGCCACCGTGCTGGACGCGATCGAGCCGCGCGCCACCGCCTCCATGAACGGCCAGGATCTGGCCGCCATGGGCCTGGAGCCGGGCGACGTGATCACGGTGCAGTCGCGCCGCGGCCAGGTGGCGCTGAACGTGCGCCGCGACGACGGCACGCCGCAGGGCGCGGTGTTCATTCCGTTTGCCTATTACGAGTCCGCGGCCAACCTGCTGACCAACGCGGCGCTCGACCCCTTTGGCAAGATCCCCGAGTTCAAGTACTGCGCCGTGGCCATTCGCCGTGGCGGCGAGTTGCCCGCGGTGCATGGTTTCCAGGGAGGGCGGGGCCATGCCCAAGTGTCCTGACAGGCGCCTGGCAACGGTCGGACGCCCTGTCTTGGGGCGCTGGGGGCGAGCGTCCACAGCTTTTGTGGACAACATTGGGGATGTCCACCGGAACAACCCGGCAAAGCCTTGCCTGGCGCGGCTTCCCACGCAGTGCCTGAAAATGAGGCAGGTGCACAACCCGCTGTGCCCTGGGGCGGTGGTTGGCCATGGTTGAGCTGCCACGCCTGACCCAGGCCCAGGCCCCGCTGACGCGCCAGATCACGGGCCACAACGAGCATGGCCTGCCCACCCCGCTGTCGATTCCCGCGGAGCGGCCACTCACTGTCTACGTCGACAAGCGCGAGCTGGTGACCCTCATGACCCTGGGTGCCGAGCCTGAATTGCTGGTGCTGGGCTACCTGCGCAACCAGCGGCTGCTGGCCGACGTGTCTGAGGTCGAGTCGATCAGTGTCGACTGGGACGCGGGCGATGTGCCCGAGGCCGCCAGCGACGACGGCCACGAGGGTTGGGGTGCGGTGGGGGTGGCCGCGGTCAAGACCCGTGCCGGCATTGCCGGGCTGGAGGCGCGCACCGCGCGCAAGGTGGTCACCACTGGTTGCGGCCAGGGCAGTGTGTTTGGCGACCTGCTGGGCGAGTTGAACCAGTTGCGGCTGCCCGAAGCCACGCTTGGCCAGGACCAGCTCTATGGCATCGTGAACGCGATCCGGCTGCAGGAGAGCACGTACAAGTCGGCCGGTTCGGTCCATGGCTGCGCGCTGTTCCAGGGCGAGCGAATGATGTGCTTCGTCGAGGACGTGGGGCGGCACAACGCCATCGACACCATCGCCGGCTGGATGTGGATGCACCCGGATCAGGGTGCTCCCTCGGGGACCGGCATGCGCGGCGACGACAAGGTGTTCTACACCACCGGGCGTCTGACCAGCGAGATGATCATCAAGTCGGCGCAGATGGGCGTGCCCATCGTGGTGTCGCGCAGTGGCATCACGCAGATGGGGCATGCGGTGGCGCAGCGCCTCGGGGTGTGTGCGATCGGCCGCGCCGTGCACCGCCACTTCGTCTGCTACAGCGCGCCCGAGCGGCTGCGCTGGCAACCAGGGCTGGCCGGCCCACAGCGCCTGGACGTGCAGCCCGCTGCCGCCTGAGCGGCGCGGCACCCGGCTGGCGACGCACCTGTAGGCCTTGTCCTACAGGCCGGCGCAGCCGCCGCTGGCATACTGGCCCGCAGGTTGGGTCCACAATGCCTCCAAAAGGCGGCGCCATGCTCGATCCACACCTTGCCACCACCATCCGTTGCCAACCACTGCCATCGCTGCGTCACGCCATGGGGCCCAGGACCTTCATCGTCGAAGACAACCCGACCATCCGCAACAACCTGGTGGCCACCCTGGTTGAACTCGCTGACGTGCAGGTGGTGGGCCAGGCCGACGCCGAGGACGAGGGCCGTGCTTCGCTGGCGCACCTGGGCAGTGGCTGGGACCTGGTCATCGTGGACCTGTTCCTGCGCCAGGGCAGCGGGCTGGGGGTGATTGCCGCCTTGCGCATGCGCCAGGGGGAGTCCTACTGGCTCGCCCTCGCCGCCAGC
>CAZKDU010000271.1:0-3091 GCA_964551485.1 uncultured Burkholderiaceae bacterium | reverse complement strand
TAGCTGATGTCGTGCTGCAGGCGCTGGTTGATCGCGACCTGGAAGTCGATGGTGCGCTGCGGACTGCGGTCGATGCCCGCCAGGTAGGCGGCCAGGCGGGGGGTGAGCGGCTCGGTCGCCAGGTAGGGCGCGAGTTCCTGCTGGGTGGCCGCGCTGTAGGCGAACGGCACCTGCTCGGCCTCGGGTTCGAGGAAGAAGTCGAACGGGATGTAGACCGACATCTCGGCCACCAGGTCCACCGTGACCTTGAACTCGCGCGTTTTCTCCGGGAACACCAGGCGCGCCTGGTAGTTGGCGAACGGGTCCTGCTGCCAGTTGATGAAGTGCTGGGCTGGTTCGATCGTCAGCGAGTAGGAGACGATCTTGCTGCGGCAGTGCGGCGCCGGGCGCAGGCGGATCACCTGCGGCCCCAGGTTCACGGGGCGGTCGTAGCGGTAGTGGGTGACATGGTGCAGGGCGGCGTGGATGGGCATGCGGGCGGTCTCTCGGTGGTCTGTGTCCAGCCTGCGGGGCAAACTGGCCGGGTGCAATCCATCCTAGCAAGTCCTGAGCCATGTGGTAAGACCGTTGGATGACAACGCGAGCCCGGCGGGAGCGGGCGGGTCGGTCCCGAGCCCGGTCGCATGGCGCGGGCTTCACTGCCGTGCCCGGGCCGATTAGCATGGGCCATGCTGCCGCCTGCCGCTCCGCCCGAGCCCGCCGCCGGCCCCGTGCCGGGGCCAGGCGAGGCCGTGGGCCCACGGCCGCCGGGCCCGGCCTGGCCGCTCGCACCGGTCCTGCTCGGCGGCCTGGCGGGCACGGCGCTGCAGCTCCAGCAACCCAGGCTCTGGCCTGCTCTGGTCTATGTGGGTTTTGTGGCTTCAGCCCTTGTGTTGATTGGCTTTATTGCTCTCAAAAAGAGAGCAGGCAGGGGCCAGGAGCGACATGGCCGGGGACCCGCCGCCTGGGGGCGGGTGCTGGCCTGGGTCCTGGCCGGGGCGCTGCTGGCGGCGGGGGCCTGTGGCCTGCGTGCCGGCCAGCGGCTGGCCCAGGGCCTGGACCCGGCGCTCGAAGGCCGCGACCTGCGCGTGACCGGCGTGGTCGACAGCATGCCCCAGCGCAGCGAGGCCGGGCTGCGCTTTCGCCTGGCGGTGGAGGCCGCCGAGTGGCAGGGCCAGGCGGTGCGCCTGCCGCCGCGGCTCGACCTGGGCTGGTACGGCGCGCGTAGTGCGGCTGCCCCGGCGCTCGGTGAACTGGACGGCCTGGCCGCGCCCGAGGCGCTGCGCGCGCCGCACGGCAACCTCAACCCCGGTGGCTTCGACCACGAGCTCTGGCTCTGGGAGCAGGGGCTGCACGCCAGCGGCTACGTGCGCAGCGGCCCGCGCGACGCGCCCCCCGAGCGCCTGGCCCAGACCGGGCAGCACCCGGTGGAGCAGGCGCGCCAGGCGGTGCGCGAGCGCCTGCTGGCGCGCGTGGCCGAGCCGCGCCTGGCCGGTGTGCTGGCAGCCCTGGTCACGGGCGACCAGGCCGCCATTGCGCGCGCCGACTGGGATGTGTTCCGCGCCACCGGCGTGGCCCACCTGATGAGCATCTCGGGCCTGCACATCACCGGCTTCGCCTGGCTCGCCGCAGCGCTGCTGGGCGCGGCCTGGCGCCGCTCGGTGCGGCTCTGCCTGGCCTGGCCCGCGCCCTCGGCCGCCCAGCTCGGCGGGCTGCTGCTGGCCACGGCCTACGCGCTGTTCAGCGGCTGGGGCGTGCCGGCCCAGCGCACGATGGGCATGCTGGCCTGCGTGGTGCTGCTGCGCCTGAGCGGGCGGCGTTGGCCCTGGCCGCAGGTCTGGCTGCTGGCCGCCGCCGTGGTGGTGGCGGCAGACCCCTGGGCCCTGCTGCAGGCCGGCTTCTGGCTCAGCTTCGTGGCCGTGGGCGTGCTGCAACTGGCGCAGGAGCGCACGGCCGATGGTGCCGCCGCACCCGCGGCGGCACCGGGCTGGCTACGGCGCGGTGCCGCGCAGGGGCTGGCGCGTGCGGCGGCCCTGTGGCGCGAGCAGTGGCTGGTCACGCTGGCACTGGCGCCGCTGAGCCTGCTGCTGTTTGGCCAGGTCTCTCTGGTGGGCCTGCTGGCCAACCTGGTGGCGATCCCCTGGGTCACGGGCGTGGTCACGCCGCTGGCTTTGCTGGGCGTGCTCTGGGCCCCGCTGTGGGACGCTGCGGCGCTGGCACTACAGGGCCTGGGTGCCTGGCTGCAGGCGCTGACGGCCTGGCCGCTGGCCGCGCTGGCGGTGGCCAGCGCGCCAGCCTGGGTGGGGGCGGGCGGGCTGCTGGGGGCGCTGCTGCTGGCGCTGCGCCTGCCCCTGGCCTGGCGCGGCCTGGGCCTGCCGCTGCTGTTGCCCCTGCTGCTGTGGCAGTCGCCTCGCCCGCCCGAGGGCACGTTCGAGCTACTGGCGGCCGACGTCGGCCAGGGCAACGCCGTGCTGCTGCGCACCCACGGCCACAGCCTGCTCTACGACGCCGGGCCGCGCTACAGCCTGGAAAGTGACGCCGGCCACCGCGTGCTGGTGCCGCTGCTGCGCCACCTGGGCGAGCCGCTGGACGTGCTGCTGCTCAGCCACCGCGACAGCGACCACACCGGCGGCGCGGCCGCACTGCTGGCCATGCAGCCGCAGGCCAGGCTCGTGAGCTCGATCGAGCCTAGCCACGCGCTGCAGGCTCTGCGCCCGGCCCAACGCTGCGAGGCTGGCCAGGCCTGGACCTGGGACGGTGTGCGCTTCGAGCTGCTGCTCCCGGCGCCCGAGGACTACGCCCCCACGGCCCGGCCCAACGCCCTGTCGTGTGTGCTGCGCGTGAGCGCCGCTGGCCAGTCGGTACTGCTGGTGGGCGACATCGAGCAGGCCCAGGAGCGCCTGCTGCTGGCGCGCCAGCCCGAGGCCCTGGCGGCCACGCTGCTGCTGGTGCCGCACCATGGCAGCAAGACCTCGTCGAGCCCGGCCTTCCTGGACGCGGTGGGCCCGCGCTGGGCCCTGGTGCAGGCGGGCTACCGCAACCGCTTTGGCCACCCGGCGCCGGCCGTGCTGGAGCGCTACCATGGGCGCCAGGTGGCGGTGCGCCAGAGCGC
>CAZKDU010000270.1:0-3091 GCA_964551485.1 uncultured Burkholderiaceae bacterium | reverse complement strand
GCCGCGTGAACGCCGAAGATCCGTTCAAGTTCACGCCCTCGCCGGGGCGTGTGACGGTCTGGCACCCGCCCGGTGGTCCGGGCGTGAGGGTGGACTCGCACATGTACGCCAACTACTTTGTGCCGCCGAACTACGACTCCATGGTCGGCAAGATCATCGTGCACGGCGACACCCGCGAGCAGGCGCTGGCGCGCATGCGCACGGCCCTGGCCGAGACCGTGGTCGAGGGCATCCAGACCAACATCCCGCTGCACCGCGAGCTGATGGTGGACGCCAAGTTCATGGACGGCGGCACCAACATCCATTACCTGGAAGAGTGGCTGGGCCACCACAAGCGCTGAGCGCGGTCCGGGCCCACCCACGAACCCTTCACATGTACGAGTTGCGCCTGCTGTGCCCGGAAGACCGGGTCGAGGTGTTCAGCGATGCGCTGGATGCCCTCGATGCGTTGAGTGTGTCGGTCGAGGACGCCGACGCCCAGACCGAAGCCGAGCAGGCCCTGTTCGGCGAACCCGGCATGCCGCCGCCCAAGGACGGCTGGCAGCGTTCTCGCCTGCTGGCCCTGTTCCCCAGCGAGGCCGAGGCGCGCCAGGCTGCCGAGCTGCTGCAGGCCCAGGACTTCTTTGCCGGCTGCCGCCTGCTGGGCGTGGACGCCGTGCCCGATCAGGACTGGGTGCGCCTCACGCAATCGCAGTTCGCGCCCGTGGAGATCACGCCCGAGTTCTGGATCGTGCCCACCTGGCACGAACCACCGGCGCAGGCGCGCCAGGTGATCAGGCTCGACCCGGGCCTGGCCTTCGGCACCGGCACCCACCCCACGACCCGCATGTGCCTGCGCTGGATTGCGCGCCACCCGCTGGCCGGCCAGCGCGTACTCGACTACGGTTGCGGCTCGGGCATCCTGGCCATCGGCGCGGCCAAACACGGTGCGCGCGAGGTCGACGCGGTGGACATCGACGAGGCCGCCGTGGCCTCGACCGAACTCAACGCCCAAGCCAATGGCGTGGTGCTGCGTGCCGGCCTGCCCGAGCTGGCGGCCGGGCCCTATCAGACCGTGCTGGCCAACATCCTGGCCACGCCGCTCAAGGTGCTGGCGCCGCTGCTGTGCGCCCAGGTGGCGCCGGGCGGGCACCTGGTGCTGGCCGGCATCCTGGAGCGCCAGGCCGAGGAGCTGCAGGCCGCCTACCAGCCCCATGCGCAGCTGCAGGTCAGTGACCGCGAGGACGGCTGGATCCTCATGACGGCACAGCTCTGAACGCCGGCCCTGGCGTCATGGGCATTTCCTACAATCGAGCGCCATGAGCCTGTCCACGCGCTGCCCTGCCTGCCAGACCACCTTCCGGGTGGTGCCCGACCAGCTCAAGATCTCGCAGGGCTGGGTGCGCTGCGGCCAGTGTGCCGAGGTGTTCGATGCCTCGCAACACCTGCAACCGGTGCCGTCCCCTGCCGTGCCCGACCCGGTGGCATCGGCCGCCGCGGCGCTGGCCCCGGGTGCCATCACCGACCCTGCGCCTTCTCTTTCTGCATCCCAGGAGCCCCACCCCATGCCATCGGCCACGGTGGACACGGGCTTGTTCTCGGAGGTCCATGCTCAGGCGCCTGTGCCCGAGGTGGACTCTGTGGCGGCGGCTGAGGGGACCCTCATGGCCCCGGCGGCCCCAGGGGCTGCGGCTTCCCTCGCTCCGGTCGTCCCTGCACCCGGGGCAACCGATGGAGGGGAGGCCGCCGCGCCGCCCGAGTGGGGCTTGCCACCGCCTGCACCGGCCCCCGGGTGGGCGGTGGCCCGCGAGGTGCCGGTACCGCTCCCAACCAGTGCGGACGACGAGCCCCCATTGCCTGCCTGGCTGATGCCCAAACCCAGCGAGGCCCCGGCGCCCAGTGGGGCCGACGCCGACTGGACCCCACCCCGGCCGATGGGCGGGGCGCATGCCGAGGACGCTCGCAGCTTCGCCCCCTCGGCCCCGCTGTTCCTCGAGCCCCGGCTCGACCCCGCGCTGCTGCCCGGCGACGTGCCCGGGGCGGGTGAAGCCGCGCTGGGTGAGCCTGCCACCCCGGCGCTGAGCGACATGGCCATGCCCGGGGCGATTCCTGTGGCCAACACCTGGCTGGACCGGCAGGAGCCGGTGCTGGTCGACGACGGCCCGACCTTCCTGGAACGCCCGGCCTCCCCGTGGCGCGCACGCTGGCGCGCGCTGTGGCGTGTGCTGGCGCTGGTGTTGCTGCTGGTGCTGGTGGCGCAGCTGCTGCGCCAGGAGCGCGACCGCCTGGCCGCCAGCCACCCGCTGGCGCGGGGCCTGATGCAGGCCCTGTGTGTGCCGCTGCAGTGCACGGTGCAGCCCTGGCGCCAGATCGAATCGGTGGTGGTCGACGGGGCCTCGTTCAGCAAGCTCGACGGCCAGGCCTATCGGCTCAGCTTCACCGTGCGCAACAGCCTGGCCGCCACGCTGGCCATGCCGGCGATCGAGCTGACCCTGACCGACGCACGTGACCAGGTGCTTCTGCGCCGCGTGCTGGAGCCTTCCGAGCTGGGTGCGCCGGCGCTGCTGCGCGGCGGCGCTGAATGGAGCACCAGCCTGCCGGTGCAGGTGGGCCTGGCGCCCGAGCAGCGCATGGCCAGTTTTCGTGTGCTGGCCTTTTACCCCGACTGATGCGGGGGCACGGGTGCCGACACCACTGACCCCCATGTCCGATCCCTGGCCGGGCCACCGCCCGGCTTTCCTTCGTTGCAACTCTTTGTTTTTTCACCATGGCAAGTTTGATCTGCGGTTCCCTGGCTTTTGACACCATCATGGGCTTTGAGGGCCGCTTTGCCGAGCAGATCCTGCCCGAGCAGCTGCACATCCTGAACGTGTCCTTCCTGGTGCCGGCCCTGCGGCGCGACTTCGGCGGCTGCGCCGGCAACATCGCCTACAGCCTCAAGCTGCTCGGCGGCGAGCCCCTGCCCATGGCCACGCTGGGCAACGACGGCGCCGACTACCTGGCGCGCCTGCAGGCCCTGGGCATTTCCACCGAGTTCGTGCGCCAGGTGGACGACACCTACACCGCGCAGGCCATGATCATGACCGACCGCGACAACACCCAGATCACGGCC
>CAZKDU010000269.1:0-3100 GCA_964551485.1 uncultured Burkholderiaceae bacterium | reverse complement strand
GATGAAGCGCGGCTCGGTGGCCAGGGCGCGCGCGATCTCCACGCGCCGGCGCTCGCCGCCCGACAGCGCCAGGGCCGGCGAGTCGCGCAGGTGGTCCACCCGCAGGTCCTGCAGCAACTGGGTCAGGCGCTGCTCCAGCGCCTCGCCCGCCAGCGGCTTGCCGCGTGCGTCACGCTGCAGCTCAAGCACGGCGCGCACGTTGTCCTCGACGCTGAGCTTGCGGAAGATCGAGGCCTCCTGCGGCAGGTAGCCCAACCCCAGGCGCGAGCGCCGGTGGATGGGCATGTGCTCGACCGGCGCCCCGTCGATCAGGATGGTGCCGGCGTCGGCGCGCACCAGGCCCACGATCATGTAGAACGAGGTGGTCTTGCCGGCGCCGTTGGGCCCGAGCAGGCCCACGACCTCGCCTTTTTCCACCGCCAGCGAGACGTCCTTGACGACCTTGCGGCTGCCATAGGACTTTTGCAGGTGACGGGCTTCCAGGCGGCTCATGGCATGGCCCTCAAGGCTTGTCCTTGGGCAGGGCGCTGGTGGCACGCAGTGGCGCCGGCGGCACCTCGGGCGCCGACGTCGCGACCTTGGGCGTGAGCACCGCCCGCACCCGGCCGCCCGGCTGGGGCGCCCCCGACGACGTGACGTTGCCATCCACGGTGAACACGTCGTGGACGTTGTCGTAGACGATCAGGCTGCCGGTCATCTGGTCACTGGCCACCAAGCCACGCAGGCGGCGCAGGTCAGCGCGGCGCACGAAGCGCACGCGGTCGGACTTGCCGTCGTACTCGATGCTCTCGGCCTGGCCCTCGATGAACTCGTCCACGCCTTCGCGTTTCTGCCGGTAGTAGGCCAGCTGGCCAGGCTCGGCCGTGACCACGCCGAACTGGTTGCCGTCGGCGTCCTGACGCAGCTCGGCGCGGGCGCCACGCAGCACCAAGGTGCCCTTGACCACCACCACCCGCCCCGTGAACACGCTGGTCTGGCGCAGGTCGTCGTGGCGCAGCGCGTCGGCCTCGACGTTCATGGGTTTGTTGCGGTCGGCCTTCTCGCCCCAGGCCGGTGCGCACAGCGCGCCACAGAGCAGAACGGACAGGGAAATCAGCTTCAGGGTCATAGGGGCATGAATCTTGCTGAGATTGTACCGGGCAGGGGCTCGGGCACCGGCCGGCCGATGGTGTTTTCGTCTCCGAAACCACAGCGCGGCCCCAACAAAAAAGCCCGGCCGGATGGCCGGGCTCTGGACACCGCCGGGAGCGGGCTCAACGGCCCTTGCGGACCTGGCCCACCAAGTGGTCCACCACCTGGAGCGCACGCTCCATGTTCTGGGCCAGGGTGCCGTCGGTGTAGTAGCGGCCGGCCACGCCCAGCGAGGGCACGCCCTCGATGCGGAAGGCGTCCTGCATCTGCTTGGCACGGCGTGCCTTGCCGGCGACCGAGAACGATTGGTAGAACTCGCTGAACTTGGCGCGGTTCAGGCCCTGCTTCTCGGCCCAGGCGGTGATCGCGGCCTCGGTCTTGAGCTCCTGGCGCTCGGCATGGATGGCCTGGAACACCTTGCGGTGCAGCTCGTCGAGCTTGCCCATGGCCTCTAGGGTGTAGAACAGGCGCTGCTGGGGCTCGAAGTCGTCGCGGAAAGCCACCGGCACGCGGCGCAGCAGCACATCCTTGGGCAGGTGCTTGACCCACTCTTCCAGGCGTGGCTCGAAGGCGTTGCAGTGCGGGCAGCTGTACCAGAAGAACTCGATCACCTCGATGCGGCCCGCGGTGTCCACCGCGACCGGCTTGTCCAGCTTCAGGTAGTCGGTGCCTTCCTTGGGCACGAAGGCCGGGGCCTGGGCCCACACCGACGGACCGGCCGTGCCGGCCAGCAGGGCTGCGGTCGTGGCCAGCGAGAACTCGCGTCGTTTCATGTGTTGTGTCACTCCTTGCGTCGGTCAGAGGGGCGGAAGGGGGAAAAGTTCAGCGCTGCACGCGCACCAGTACAGCGTCCATGGACGCGCCCTCGATCTTGTCCTTGGCGCGGTCGGCGTCGGCCTTGCGCTCGAACGGGCCGACGCGCACACGGTACACGGTGCGGCCCGACTGCTCGCGCTCGGACACCTTGGCGTCGACCCCGGCCAGGCCCAGGCGCGCGCGCTGGGCCTCGGCGTCTTCCGGCGTGCGGAAGGCACCAGCCTGCACGAAGTAGATGAACGGGTCCACCACCGTGGCCGCCGATGCGGTGGCGGCCGGACTGGTCGCCCCGGTCCTGGCCCGCGCCAGGTCGCCCAGCGGGTCGGACGACACGGTCTTGCCGTCGGATTTGCCCTCCGGCTTGGGCTCGGACCGGGTCTCGGGCTTGCCGGCACGCACTGTGGGCACAGGGCTGGCGGCTGGTGCGGGCGAACGCCTGCCCTCCTCGTCGGCCACCGGGGCCGTGGCGCTGCGCGCCGGGGTCTTGCCCTGCAGCGGTGCGTTCGGGTCCCAGTCCTTGTTCTTGCGGGCCTCGGCGGCGTCCTGTTCGGCGCTGCGCTGCTGGTTCTTGTTGACGAAGGGCACGGGTACCTTGGTCACGTACACCGCCACCACCATGGCGGCGCCCAGGCCCACCAGCACCCCGGCGATGAAGCCAAGGATGGTGCCCCCGCGTTGCTTTGCCTTCATGTTGCGTCTCACATCTTGTTGGGCGCGCTGACCCCCAGCACGGCCAAGCCATTGTGCAACACCTGGGCGGTGGCAGCGACCAGGGCCAGGCGCGCCCGCTTGACGACCTCGTCCTCGACCAGGATGCGCTCGGCGTCGTAGTAGCTGTGGTAGCTGGCGGCGAGGTCGCGCAGGTAGAAGGTCACGTCGTGCGGCGCGAAGCCCTGAGCCGCGGCACTCAGCATCTCGGGGTACTTGGCCAGCAGCAGCATCAGGGCCAGGGCCTGCGGGCTCTGCAGCGCCGACAGGTCAGCCTGGCCCAGCGAGGGCACGTCGCCGCCCCATGCCGCCAGCACCGAGCAGATGCGGGCGTGCGCGTACTGCACGTAGTAGACCGGGTTGTCGTTGTTCTGCGCCACCGCCAGGTCGACGTCGAAGGTGTACTCGGTGTCGGGCTTGCGGCTGAGCAGGAAGAAGCGCACCG
>CAZKDU010000268.1:0-3102 GCA_964551485.1 uncultured Burkholderiaceae bacterium | reverse complement strand
AGCGAGACCCGGATCGTGTCGCCGATGCCCTCTTGCAGCAGGATGGAGAGGGCCGTGGTCGAAGCCACCGTGCCCTTGGTGCCCATGCCAGCCTCGGTCAGGCCCAGGTGCAGGGCGTAGGGGCTGCGCCGCGCCAGTTCGCGGTACACAGCGATCAGGTCCTGCACCCCACTGACCTTGCACGACAGCAGGATGTCGCGCGCCGGCATGCCCATCTCGCGGGCGCGCTCGGCCGAGCCCAGCGCCGAGCTGACCAGGGCCTCGTACATGACCTGACGCGCGTCCCAGGGCTGGGCACGGCGGCTGTTGGTGTCCATCAAGCCGGCCAGCAGTTCCTGGTCCAGGCTGCCCCAGTTGACCCCGATGCGCACCGGCTTGTTCCAGCGCAGCGCGGCCTCAATCATCTGGCCGAACTGGCGGTCGCGCTTGTCGCCCTTGCCTACATTGCCCGGGTTGATGCGGTACTTGGACAAAGCCTCGGCGCAGGCCGGGTGCTCGGTCAGCAGGCGGTGGCCGTTGTAGTGAAAGTCGCCTATCAGCGGCACATCCACGCCCATGCGGTCCAGCTGTTCGCGGATGTAAGGCACCGCGGCAGCGGCTTCTGGCGTGTTGACTGTGATGCGCACCAGCTCCGAGCCGGCCAGGGCCAGCTCCTTGACCTGGATCGCCGTGCCAATCGCATCCACCGTGTCGGTGTTGGTCATGGACTGCACACGCACCGGGGCATCGCCACCCACGGTGACCACACGCTCACCCCAACGCACCTGGGCCTGCAGAGAGCGGCGCGCAGCGGGTTCGGCCGCCGCAATGGGCTGTTCGGACAGGCTCATGGACAGCAACTCACTTGACTTCGAAACGCGCCACGTTTTCACGCGTCCAAGCGGTCAATGGGTAGGCCTGGCCACGCAGCAGCACATCGGTGGCGTCGGCCCGACCCACGGTCACCGACAGCGGCGGGCTGCCCGACACCGACACGCTTTCGCCGGCCGCCAGGGTCTTGCGCAGCAGCGTGTTGGCTTTGCCGCTCTCGCGCACCTCCACCCACGACTCTTCGCGCGCCTTGAACACCAGCAGCTCGGTGCCGGCGGTCGATGGCGCCGGTGCTGCGGCCACCGTCGGGCTGGGGGCTGCAACCGCAGCAGGTGGCTCGGCCATGCGGGGGGTGGGCATCAGCGCCGCCGGGGTGGTGCCGACCTCAGGGACCACCGGTCTGGCCGGTGCGGCGATGACGGCCGAAGCCACTGCCCCAAGTGGGATCGCAGGGCTTTCAGTCACCATGACTGACTTACCCTGAGTCACCACGTCGGCCACTTCATTGCGCTCATCCCCCCGCGGTGGGCCCGCGGGCAGCCACAGCAGCAACCCAGCCCCGACCACCAGGGCCAGCACGGCCAGCACGATCGGGCGGGCCAGCTGGCGCAGCATGGCCGAACTGACACCGCGGTTGTTGGCGCGGAATGGCTGGTTGATGGTGGAGGCCTCGGTGCGCAGGCTGGGGCGCGCTGTTTGGGGCAATGCCGCCAGCACGGGCGCCGCGTCCATGCCCAGATGCCGGCACACACTTGCAGCCAGGGCACGCGCAAAGACCGCATCCGGCAGCACATCGATCTGATCGGTTTCCAGTGCATCGAGCTTTTTGACTGGCACCTTGAGCGTGCGGGCCATGTCCTCCTGGCCGATGCCGGCAGCCTCACGGGCCTGGCGCAGCAAGGTGCCTGCCGACACGGCCGGTGCGGCGGGTGGGGGGGACACCTCAGGCATTGCGGCCGTCGCCGCAGGCGGCACCTCGGCCACAGGGTCGGCAATGGGCTCGGAAGCCGGGTGATCACTCATCAAAACTTCCTCTCTCGAAGGCCGCGGCCTCACGCGATTGCGGGAACCGCTTCTTCAACTGCTCTGCCAGCTGCGCCATGGCCACGCGGTTGCCCAGGCGGCGCTCGATGCGCACGCCCAGCCACAGCGACTCGGCGTTGGCCAGCTCCGAGTTGTTCAGGCGGCGGATGTAGAACTGTGCACGGGCCAAGTCGCCACGCTGGTACATCAGAAGGGCCAGGTTGTACCCGGTGACCGGGTTGCCGGCATCCAGCTCGTAGGCGCGCGCCAGGCTGCCCTCGGCCTCGGCCTTCTGGCCTGCGCGCATCTGGCACAGACCCTGGGTCAGCAGGGTCTTGCCCTTGTCGGCATAGTTTGGCGTGCTCAGGGCCTCGCGGAAAGCCTGCAGCGCTTCGGGGTAGCGCGACTGCTGGCACAGCATCCAGCCGTAGTTGTGCAGGGTGTTGGGGTCGCGGTTGTTCAGGGCCAGGGCGCGGCGGAAGCTGTCTTCGGCCAGGCGCGGGTCGTTCAGGCGCATGTAGACCAGGCCGCGCAGGTTGTAGGCCTCGGCAAAGCTCGGGTCGTTGGCCAGGGCCTGCTTCAGTTCGTCCAGCGCCACCGTGGTTTGGCCCTGCTCGAAGTAGCCCACGGCCAGCTCCAGCCGGATGCGGGCGCGGCGCCGCGCCTCGGGCTCGTCGGACGCGGTGACGATGTCGCGCTGGCCGTCGCCGCGGCCACCAGCCGACAGGCCGGCACAGCCCTGCAGCCAGGGCAACAGGCTGGCCAGCAGACCCAGCCACAGGCCCAGGGTCAGGCCGCGGTGCATGGTGCCGCGAGCCGCCGTCATGCGCCAGGCCCCTTGTGCACGGCAGGTGCGGGCGGCCGTGTGGCGTGCAGCACCACGGTGCGCTGCTGAGTGATGCGCGACTGCACGTCGGTGCGGTCGCGCACCTCGCCGGCGAGCTGGCCGCAGGCGGCGTCGATGTCATCGCCCCGGGTCTTGCGCACCGTGGTCACGATGCCAGCATCGTTGAGCACGCGGGCGAAGGCCACCACGCACGCGGCGGGCGAGCGCAACAGGCCCGAGGCCGGGAACGGGTTGAACGGAATCAGGTTGAACTTGCACGACACACCACTGTCGCGCACCAGCGCCACCAGTTGCTGGGCGTGCTCGGGCTGGTCGTTGACCCCGTCGAGCATGCAGTACTCAAATGTGATGAAGTCGCGCGGCGCGTGCTCGAGGTAGCGCCGGCAGGCCGCCAGCAACTCGACCAGCGGGTACTTGCGGTT
>CAZKDU010000267.1:0-3117 GCA_964551485.1 uncultured Burkholderiaceae bacterium | reverse complement strand
TGGCCCAGGGCCTCGCCGTCGGCGGCGGCCAGCACCTCGGGCGCGGGAAACAGCCGGTGCAGCTCGGGGAAGGGCGTGGCCAGCGGCGTGCCCCAGCGCGCCAGCAGCCGCTGCGCCAGGGTGCGCGCGGCCGCCACGCTGACCTGCTGGCCGAGCACGGCGCGCACCGCGAGCTCGTGACCGTCCAGCGTGCCGGGCACGCGCAGCCCGGCCCCGCCGGGGAAATGCGGGCCCAGCACGGCCTCGATGGCCTGCGGGTCGGCGGCCAGGTCGAGCGCGGCGCGCACCCGGCGGATCAGCAGCGGCAGGGCCTCGCGCAGGCTGTCACTGACCTGCAGCAGCACCTGGTGGCGGGCCTCGTCGAAACGCGCCACCAGCCAGCCGCTGCGCCAGGCGCCGTGGCAGGGCAGGGCCAGGGTGCGCAGCAGCCGGCGCCCGGCCAGGTCCACGGCCTCGACGCCGTCGAGCTGGCGCGCCGCGAAGAAGCCGAGCAGGGCGTCCACGTCCAGCGGTGGCCGGTAGCCGAGCCGCACCGTGGTGCCGGGGGCCGCACCGCTGGCGCGGGCGGCGCCCTGGCGCCGCAGCTGCGTGGGGTTGAGCCCGTAGTGCGTGGCGAATGCGGCGTTGAAGCGGCGCAGGCTGGCGAAGCCGCTCAGGCCTGCGACCTGGGCCACCGGCAGGTCGGTGTCGGCCAGCAGCTGCTTGGCGCTGAGCAGGCGGCGGGTCTGCAGGTACTGCAGCGGCGACACGCCCAGGTGCGCTTCGAACAGGCGGCGCAGGTGGCGGTCGCTCACGCCGAGTCGGCGTGCCAGGCTGGCCACCGAGGGCGGGGCCGTGCCCCAGGCCTCGGGCTCGTCGAGCAAGCGCGCGGCCTGCTGCGCCATGATGGCCGAGGCGTCCTGGATCGACCAGGGCGCGGCCAGCGCACTGGACTGCGGCGCCAGCTCGGGGCGGCAGCGCAGGCAGGGCCGGAAGCCGGCGCGCTCGGCCTGGGCCGCGTGGCCGAAGAAGCGGCAGTTGTCGCGCCGCGGCGTGCGCACCGCACACACCGGCCGGCAGTAGATGCCGGTGGAGGTCACGCCCGTGAAGAAGCAGCCGTCGAAGCGCGCGTCCCGGGCCTTCAGGGCCAGGTAGCAGGCGTCGGGGGCCAGGGGTGGGGCGGTCGCGTCCATGGAGGCCATGATACGAAGGGTGCGCGGTTTTTGCTGGCCGTTTCCGGACATGCGCCTGGGCCCGTCATGGCCAGCCCCTACAATGCCCCGCGAACCCCATTACCACCGACAACAACTCCCCCCGAGGACCCGGTTCCATGCAGCTCGCCGCCTCCATCTTCAAGGCCTACGACATCCGCGGCATCGTGCCGTCCACCCTGAACGAAGCCGTGGCCCTGGGCCTGGGCCGGGCCTTCGGCACCGTGGCGCGGCGCCAGGGCCAGGCCACGGTGGCCGTGGGTCGCGACGGGCGCCTGAGCGGGCCGGCCCTGAGCGCGGCGCTGATCCAGGGCCTGCGCGAGGCCGGCGTCGACGTGATCGACGTGGGCAGTGTGACCACCCCGCTGCTCTACTACGCGGCCAGCACCCTGTGCGCCAGCGGCATCCAGGTCACGGGCAGCCACAACCCCAAGGACTACAACGGCTTCAAGATGGTGCTGGGCGGGCGTGCCATCTACGGCGACGAGATCCAGGGCCTGCGCGAGATCATGGCCGCCGAGAGCTGGGTGCTGGCCGGCCCCGACAGCCTGGGCCGGCTGCACCAGCAGGACGTGCTGCCTGACTACCGCGCGCGCATCGTCGGCGACGTGGCGCTGGCCCGCCCCATGAAAGTGGTGGTGGACTCTGGCAACGGCATCGCCGGCGCCTCGGCCCCGGCCATCTTCCGTGCCCTGGGCTGCGAGGTGACCGAGCTGTTCAGCGAGGTCGACGGCGACTTTCCCAACCACCACCCGGACCCGAGCAAGCCCGAGAACCTGCGCGACCTGATCGCCGCGCTGCAGCGCACCGACGCCGAGCTGGGCCTGGCCTTCGACGGCGACGGCGACCGCCTGGGCATCGTCACCAAGGACGGCCAGACCATCTACCCGGACCGCCAGATGATGCTGTTCGCCCAGGACGTGCTGGGCCGCGTGCCCGGCGGCACCATCGTCTTCGACGTCAAGTGCTCGCAGCGCCTGGCGCCGGCCATCGAGGCCGCGGGCGGCAAGGCCCTGATGTACAAGACCGGGCACTCGCTGATCAAGGCGCGCATGAAAGAGGTTGGCTCGCCGCTGGGCGGCGAGATGAGCGGCCACATCTTCTTCAAGGAGCGCTGGTTCGGCTTCGACGACGGCACCTACGCCGGCTGCCGCCTGCTAGAGATCCTGAGCCGATCGCCCGACGCCAGCGCCGTGCTCAACGCCCTGCCCACCAGCTTCTCCACGCCCGAGCTCAACGTCCGCTGCGCCGAGGGCGAGCCGCACCGCCTCACCGCCGAGCTGCAGGCCCTCGCCGCCAGCGCGCCGTTCGCGCCCGCGGCCCGGGTCTCGACCATCGACGGCCTGCGCGTGGACTGGCCCGACGGCTTCGGCCTGATCCGCGCCTCCAACACCACGCCGGTGCTGGTGCTGCGCTTCGAGGGCCACACGCCTGAGGCGCTGGCGCGCATCGAGGCCGAGATGCTGGCCCTGCTGCGGCAGGTCAAGCCCGACGCCCGCTTCGAGGACGCCGCGCATTGAATCCCGGGTCCGTGCCCTTGCGCGCCACACCCGGCAGCGGCCGCGGCACGGCCCTGAATCGGCCTCTGCCGCACCGCCGGCCGGTCACCGCAGCCGTGCGGGCCAGGTGCGGCTGCGGCCTGTCCACGCCCCGGGCGCCCGCGCCCGTGTGAGGGGCCGCCATGCACATCCTGATCGTCAAGCTCAGCTCGCTCGGTGACGTGGTGCACGCCATGCCCGCCGTGCAGGACCTGCGCCGCGCCTTCCCGCAGGCCCGCATCGACTGGGTGGTGGAGCGCGAATGGCTTCCGCTCGTGGCCGGCAACCCGGACGTGAACGAGGTGATTCCGCTGGTGCGCGCGTCGTGGGGCGGAATCCGCGGCTGCCTATCGCGGCTTCGCGCCGCGCGGTACTCCTGCGCGCTGGAT
>CAZKDU010000266.1:0-3190 GCA_964551485.1 uncultured Burkholderiaceae bacterium | reverse complement strand
GGCTGCGCTACGCCCCGAGGCGGCGAATTATAATGAAATCCACCGAAGAGCGGTGGATTTCATCAACAACTGAATATTTGTTCGCCCGCTGAATCCTTTCCGGAGACCGGCCGAACGAATCATGGCGCAATGCAGGGAAGCGCGGGGAATGCGTCCCTCATCCTATGATCCCCGTTAAGGATTTTGCCGGACGGACGGCAAAATCCTAGCCGCGCAGGACTTCGATGACGCCCTGGATTTCCTTGCGCACGACGGCGGCGAGGTTGGGACGGGACGGTTGTCCCCGCCCCGGCTTGGCGGAGGGCTCCGACACCAGTTCATCCAGCCGGTTGCGCGCGCCGCTGATGGTGAAGCCCTGGTCGTAGAGCAGTTCGCGGATACGGCGGATCAGCAGCACTTCGTGATGCTGGTAATAGCGCCGATTGCCGCGGCGCTTGACCGGCTTCAACTGCGTGAACTCCTGCTCCCAGTAGCGCAGCACGTGCGGCTTGACGCCGCACAGCTCGCTGACCTCACCGATGGTGAAGTAGCGCTTTGCGGGGATCGGAGGAAGTGCTTTGTCCATTCAGCAGGTCACTGGCGCGCGCAAGCACGGCAATGTTCGAGGTTACTCCAAATCACCCTGGATCTGCTCCTTGAGCTTGTGACTGGCGTGAAATGTGACCACACGGCGTGCCTCGATCGGGATCGACTCGCCGGTGCGTGGGTTGCGGCCCGGGCGCGGCGCCTTGGTGCGGATCTGGAAGTTGCCGAAACCCGAGATCTTGATGTCGCGCCCCTCCACCAGACCGGCCACGATCAGGTCGAAGAAGGCGTCGACCATGTCCTTGGATTCGCGCTTGTTCAGGCCGATCTGCTCGAACAGCAACTCGGCCAGCTGGGCCTTGGTCAGGGCCGGGGTTTCCAGGCTTTCAACGGCGAGTTCCATGGTGGGGGTTGACGCGGCGACAGGATGGTTGAACACAGGGATCAGGCGCGCAGGCGTGCGCCCAGGTCGGTGGTCAGGCGGCCGAGCACGGCCTGCACGGCGGCCTCGATCTGCTCGTCGGCCAGGGTGGCGTCGTCGCTGTGCAGGGTCAGGCGCAGGGCCAGGCTCTTCTCGTGCGCGGCCAGGCCGCTGCCGGCCTGCTTGGGCCGGTACACGTCGAACAGCACGGCCTGGCGCAGCAGGCCCTGGGTGGCCGCGGCCTGGGCCGCAGCGATCACGGCCTCGTGCGTGACCGACTCGGCCACGATCACGGCCAGGTCGCGCTCGACCGGCTGGTACTTGGACACCGGGCGGAACGCCGGCACCGGGCGCGCCAGCACGGCCGCCAGGTCCAGCTCGAACAGCACCGGCGCCGTGGCCAGGCCATAGGCCTGGCGCCAGCGCGGATGCAACTCACCCACGAAGCCGATG
Source organism: uncultured Burkholderiaceae bacterium (assembly GCA_964551485.1). Taxonomy (GTDB): domain Bacteria; phylum Pseudomonadota; class Gammaproteobacteria; order Burkholderiales; family Burkholderiaceae_C; genus CAZKDU01. The sequence continues at coordinate 1,791 of CAZKDU010000266.1, read as the reverse complement.
GGCTGCCCGTCCACACAGACGCGGGCACAGCGGCCCGGGTGCAGAGCCGGGTGCTCGGCTGGCTCGAAACGAGCCGCCAGCGGGGCCAGCAGCGCCTCCACGTCACCCTTGACGTCGTAGAAGTCGGCCCCCTGCTCCTTGCGGCCCCATTGCAGCGCGTCGACCGGCCCCTGGCTGATGCCAGCCACGCGCATGGGCTGGTCAAAGCCCTGCACGCTGCTGTCGGAGTCGGGCACCGCGGGGTCGCGCAGGAACACACGGCCCAGCTCGAACACACGCACGCGCGCGGCCTTGCGGTCCAGGTTGAACTTGACCACCTGCAGCAGCGAGCCGATCAGCGAGGAGCGCATCACACCCATCTGGCTGGCGATCGGGTTGAGCAGGCGGATCGGGTTCGGGTTGCCGGCGAGTTCGTGCTCCCAGCGCTCTTCGACGAAGCTGAAGTTGATGGTTTCCTGGTACCCAAGGGCGGCCAGCGCGCGGCGCACGGCAAACGGGCTGCGCTGCGACTCGGGGCGCAGCTTGGCCGTGATGGGCGCCAGCGGCGGCGTGGTCGGCAAGGCGTTGTAGCCGATCATGCGCGCCACTTCCTCGATCAGGTCTTCCTCGATCTGCAGGTCGAAGCGAAAGGTCGGCGGCAGCACCGTCACCACACCCTCGCCGGCCTGCGCGGGCAGGCCCAGGCGCTGCAGCGCGTCCAGGCACTGGGCTTGGCTCAGCGGCATGCCGATCACCTTGGCCGCACGCGCCACCCGCAGCGTCACCGGCGCGGGCTGCGGCAGGTTGACCTGCTGGTCGTCAATGGGGCCGGCCTGACCACCGCAGATGTCTTGGATCAGCTGGGTGATGCGCTCGATGCAGGCCACGGTCTGCGACGGGTCCACCCCACGCTCGAAGCGGTGACCAGCGTCGGTGGAGAAGTTGTAACGGCGCGAACGGCCGGCCACGGCCTTGGGCCACCAGAACGCGGCCTCAACGTAGATGTGGCGCGTGTCGTCGGACACCGCGGTGGCGTCGCCCCCCATGATGCCGGCCAGCGACTCGACCTGGCGCGCGTCGGCGATCACTCCCACTTGGCCGTCCAGGGCCACGGTGTTGCCGTTGAGCAGCTTCAGCGACTCGCCAGCGCGGCCCCAGCGCACATCCAGCCCGCCCTCGATCTTGTCCAGGTCGAAGATGTGGGTCGGCTGGCCCAACTCGAACATCACGTAGTTGGAGATGTCCACCAGCGGCGACACGCTGCGCTGGCCGCAGCGCGCCAGGCGCTCGACCATCCAGGCCGGGGTGGCCACACGGGTGTTGACGCCCTGCAGCACACGGCCGGAAAAACGGCCGCAGAGGTCGGGCGCACTCACCGTCACCGGCAGGCGCTGCATGTGCTGGGCCGGCACGGTCACGGCCGCCGGCGTGTGCAACGGCGCACCAGTCAGGGCGGCCAGCTCGCGTGCGATGCCCTGAACACTCAGGCAGTGTGCAAGATTGGGTGTGAGCTTGAGGGTGAACAGGGTGTCGTCCAGCGCCAGGTGGGCACGGATGTCCTGACCCACCGGGGCGTCGGCGGCCAGCTCCAGCAGGCCGCCTTGCTCGTCGGACAGCTTGAGTTCGCGCGCCGAGCACAGCATGCCCTGGCTCTCCACGCCGCGCAGCTTGCCGAGCTTGATGGCGAACGGCTTGCCGTCCTCACCCGGAGGCAGTGCGGCGCCCACCAGGGCACAGGGCACCTTGATGCCCGGGCGGGCGTTGGGCGCGCCGCAGACGATGTTGAGCAGGGCCGGCTGACCTACGTCCACC
>CAZKDU010000265.1:0-3193 GCA_964551485.1 uncultured Burkholderiaceae bacterium | reverse complement strand
TGCCGGCCTTGTCGGCAAACTTGCGCACAGTGTCTACGATCCAGGCCTCGTCGGCCGAGCGTGGCTGCTCGATCACCTGCACCCCGGAGGTCCACTTGGCCATGGGCTTGCTGATCAGCAGGGAGATGATGGCGCCACCGAAGCCCATGACCAGGGCGAAGCCGAGCAGGCTGTCGAGCTGCAGGCCATTGGCCGTGAGGTAGCGGTTGACGCCCAGCAGGCTGGCCACGATGCCCAGCACCGCGACCACCGCGAGGTTGGTCAAGACGAACAGAACAATGCGTTTCATGGGTTCTCCAGAGGGGTGGGATGAGGGTCCGCCCTGGCGCGCAGGTGGGGTGAGGCGCCGGGAAATCAAGGGCGCCCTCGGGGGCGCTCGAAGGGCAGGCCGGTGTGGTTGTTTGGCTTATGGCGGCCTGCGGGGACGGAACACAGAAGAGTCATCATAAAAGCAAAAGTTCTCGTTGGCCGGCCACCAGCCGGGCACGCCCAGCACCGGCAGCGGCGTGAAGGGCTTGGCCGCCAGGCGCTCGGCGCTCAGGCGCGTGGCCAGCCAGGCGTCGAGCTCGGCCGGTGCGCAGGCCGGGTCGCCGGGCTGCGCACCGGTGTCGGCCCAGACATGGGCAGTCAGGCCCTTGCGCGGCCGCACCAGCTGCTCCAGCAGGGCGTGGCCGAACAGCAGCAGCCGGGCCTGGGCCCAGAGCGGACGCAGGGTCACGAACAGCGCCAGCCAATCGCGCGCCCGCAGGGCCTGCCAGAGCGCGGGCGGCGCCTGCAGCAGGGCGCCGTTCTCGTCGAGCACGGTGAGCGCATCCCGCACCGGGCCACGCGCGCCATGAACCCCGTGTGCCGCGATCTCAGCGGCCTGCAGGGCGTTGATGCGGGCCTTGGCCTGGGGGAAGTGCAGCCAGCACAGACCGTTGAAAAAGTCGTGCAGGTTGTCTCGCGTTGGAATGCGGCGGTGGGTGGCCATGAACGCTTCGTAGCTGTGCCCTGATGGCAGCACCTGCTGCTCGGCAAAACACCAACCCGCCATGCCCGGCACCTGGGGGCGAACCCGCTCCAGCCGACTGGCCACACTGTCCTCGCCGGCCAGGGTGTGCCCGATGCCCCGGTAGGGGCGCAGCCAGGCGGTATCCCAGTCCAGGGCCTGGGCGGCCGCCACGCCTAGGCCTCGGCGCCCTGGAGCCACCGCACATGCGTTGGGTGGCTGTCCGGGGTCAACTCGAAGTGCTCGCGAAACCGCTGGAACAGCTTCACCGAACTGGCGCTCTTGCCCAGCACTGCCGCCTTGTGCAGTTGTTGCGCCACCTCGTTCAACCGCAGCGCCGCCCCCTCGCGCAGCACCGGCACCGCGTGCAGAATGCCGTCGACCGTGACCCCGGCCTTGCCCGCTGCCGCCTGCCGCAAGCCCCGGGCGGAGGCGGAGGCGGGGACCGGGACCGCAGAGGGTTCCAGGGGTTTCTTGACAGGGTTCTTCTTTGCCACTGGCTTTTTCTCGGCCGGGGCCTTGGGCGCGGCTTTCTTGGTGGCCACCTTGCGCGGCACGGGGCGCCGGGCCACCGCAGGCGCACCCACAAAAAACAACTCGGAGCAGACCGTGCGCATGTCATCGGACACCTTGCCCTCGAGGGCAAACACCATCACCCGCACGCCACGCTCCCGCAAACGCACCACCAGGGGGTAGAAGTCGCTGTCCCCAGAGCCCAGGGCCAGCACCGACGGCTGCTCCAGACACGCCAGCTCCATCGCGTCGACGACCAAGGCCAGGTCCGTGGTGTTCTTGTCCAGCACAAAGTTGGCACAGGGCCGCACCGCGTACTGCTTGAGCACGGGGGCCAGGCCCTTGAGCGAATCGGTGCTGCCATAGGCCCGGCGCACGGTGCTGGGTCCGGCCAGCGCATGCAGACGCTCGAACGCGTCGGCCACCGCTGCCGGGTCGTTCAGGTTGTCGGCATCGATCAGAAAGGCCACACCCTCCGCCATGGTCAGGACGCTCCCGTCAAGCGCCACGCCAGGGTCTCGCCCGCGCGCAGGGGCTTGAGCTCGGCGCCGCCGAAGGCGAAGGACTCGGGCACGGTCCAGGCCTGCCTACGCAGGGTGATCGTGTCGGCGTTGCGCGGCAGGCCGTAGAAGGCCGGGCCATGGAAACTGGCGAAGGCCTCGAGGCGGTCGAGCGCGCCCGCGGCCTCGAAGGCCTCGGCGTACAGCTCGATGGCGGCGTGCGCGGTGTAACAGCCGGCACAGCCGCTGGCGTGCTCTTTCAGGTGGGCCGGGTGCGGCGCGCTATCGGTGCCCAGGAAGAACCGCGGGCTGCCGCTGGTGGCGGCCTGCACCAGGGCCTGGCGATGGCTCTCGCGCTTGAGCACCGGCAGGCAGTAATAGTGCGGGCGGATGCCGCCGGTGAAGATGGCGTTGCGGTTGTAGAGCAAGTGGTGCGCGGTGAGGGTGGCAGCTGTCAGGTCATCGGCCTCGGCGACGTACTGCGCGGCCTCGCGCGTGGTGATGTGCTCGAACACGATCTTCAGGCCCGGAAAGTCGCGCCGCAGCGGAATGAGCTGCTGCTCGATGAACACGGCCTCGCGGTCGAACAGGTCGATCTCGGGGCTGGTCACCTCGCCGTGCACCAGCAGCAGCAGGCCCTCGCGCTGCATGGCCTCGAGCACCGGGTAAATTTTGCGCAGGTCGGTCACGCCGGCGTCGCTGTTGGTGGTGGCGCCGGCCGGGTAGAGTTTGGCGGCCACCACGCCGGCGTCCTTGGCACGCCGGATTTCCTCGGGCGCCAGGTTGTCGGTGAGGTACAGCGTCATCAGCGGCTCAAAGCTCAGGCCGGCCGGCACGGCCGCCAGGATGCGCTCGCGGTAGGCCAGGGCCTGGGCCGCCGTGGTCACGGGCGGCTTGAGGTTGGGCATGATGATGGCGCGGCCGAACTGGGCCGCGGTGTGCGGCACCACGGCGCGCAGGGCCTCGCCGTCGCGCACATGCAGGTGCCAGTCGTCGGGGCGGGTCAGGGTGTGGGTCTGCTGGGTCATGGGCATATTGTCCCAGAGCCCTCTGCCCGGCCGGGTCGGCCCGCGGGCCGCGGCACTTGTCAGTGCTGCAGGATCTTGTTAAGGAAGTCCTTGGTGCGTGGCTGGCGCGCATCGGGGTTGCCGAAGAACTCGTCCTTGGTGCAGTCCTCGATGATCTTGCC
>CAZKDU010000264.1:0-3197 GCA_964551485.1 uncultured Burkholderiaceae bacterium | reverse complement strand
TTACTGCTGGCCCTGCCGGTGGTGCTCTACCAGGTCTGGGCCTTCGTGGCGCCGGGCCTGTACGCGCACGAGAAGCGCCTGGTGCTGCCGTTGGTGGTGTCCAGCACCCTGCTGTTCCTGGTGGGGGTGGGCTTCTGCTACTTCTTTGTGTTTGGCCAGGTGTTCAGCTTCATCCAGAGCTTTGCGCCCAAGAGCATCACTGCCGCGCCGGACATCGAGGCCTACCTGGGCTTTGTGCTCACCATGTTCCTGGCCTTTGGCATGGCGTTCGAGGTGCCCATCGTGGTGATCGTGCTGGCCCGCCTCAACGTGGTCAGCATCGAGAAGCTGCGTGGCTTCCGCGCCTACTTCATCGTGCTGGCCTTCATCATTGCGGCGGTGGTGACGCCGCCGGACGTGGTGTCGCAGCTGGCCCTGGCCGTGCCCATGTGCCTGCTCTATGAGATTGGCATCTGGGCGGCCCAGCTCTTCATCCGCCACACCCAGGCCCCGGGCGCGGCCACCGAAGAACCTCCAGCCCCCTGAACGGACCAGCCTGGGGCTGACGCGGTCGGAGAGGGGCTCTGCCGGGTGCGTTCAGCGCGGCGGCATCCTGGGGCGCGGGCGTACGCCGGGGGTGATGTCCAACGCGGTTTCGCGGTCCTGGCGCAGCAGCGTGAACTGGGCCGGCACACCGGGCTTGAGCGAGGCCACGGTGGAGAGCAGCTCGGCCACGCTGGTGACCGATTTGCCCGCCACATTCAGCACCACGTCGCCGGGGCGCAGGCCGGCCTGTGCGGCCGGGCCGTTCTGCAGCACGCCGGTGATGATCACACCCTGGTGCGATTTCACGCCGAAAGTTTCGGCCAGCTCGGGCGACAGGTCGTTGGGCTCGACACCGATCCAGCCGCGCGTGACCTGGCCGTCCTTGACTATGCCCTCGAGTACCAGCTTGTCTGTGGACACGGGGATGGCGAAGCCGATGCCCATGCTGCCGCCAGAGCGCGAGTAGATCGCGGTGTTGATGCCCAGCAGGTTGCCGTTCACGTCCACCAGCGCGCCGCCCGAGTTGCCGGGGTTGATGGCCGCGTCGGTCTGGATGAAGTTCTCGAAGGTGTTGATGCCGAGCTGGTTGCGGCCGAGCGCGCTGACGATGCCGCTGGTCACGGTCTGGCCCACGCCGAAGGGGTTGCCGATGGCCAGCACCTGGTCGCCCACTTGCAGCGCGTCGGAGTTGCCCAGCACCACCACGGGCAGCTTGTCCAGGTCGATCTTCAGGATCGCCAGGTCGGTGTCGGGGTCGGTGCCGATCACCTTGGCCAGGGTGCGCCGGCTGTCGTTGAGGATGACCTCGATCTCGTCGGCGCCCTCGACCACGTGGTTGTTGGTCAGCACGTAGCCGCTGGGGCTGACGATCACGCCGCTGCCCAGGCCACCCTGGGGTTCGGCGCCGCGGTCGCCAAAGAAGAAGCGGAACCAGGGGTCGTTGCTGTGTGGGTTCTTCCCGGCGGCCTTGCTGGTGTTGATGCTGACCACCGCGGCCGAGGCCTTCTGCGCAGCATTGCGCAAGCTGCCCGCCGGGGCGACGCCACTGGCACCTGCGGGGGCTTCGATCAGCGACACCACGCCCGACAGTGTGGGCCGGCGGCCCAGCCAGTCGGGTTTGAGCGTGGCCACCACGAAGTAGGCCGCCAGCAGCACGGTGGCGGTTTGTGAAAAGATCAGCCAGTAGCGACGCATGGCGGGCCCGCCTTCTCGGCGTGTGTGTTGTGTATGACGCAGAGTGTAGACGCTTGCCCCACGTGGCGAGGGCCGGCAGGCCCGACAATCGGGGGCATGAACGCTGTGTCTTTTTCCCTTTGGGGGCCGGGTGCGGACGGGCCTGGCGTGGCCCGCGAGGTCCTGGGCCAGGCCTTCGACGCCCTGCTCGAACCCGCGCGCTTCAAAGACTACGGGCCCAATGGCCTGCAGGTCGAGGGCCGGCCCACGGTGCGTCGCCTGGTCTCGGGCGTGACCGCCAGCCGCGCCCTGATCGAGGCCGCCATTGCGGCCCAGGCCGACGCCATCGTCGTGCACCACGGCCTGTTCTGGCGTGGGCAGGACGGCCGCGTGGCCGGCTGGATGAAGCAGCGCCTGGCGTTGCTGCTGGCGCACGACATCAACCTCTACGCCTACCACCTGCCGCTGGACGCCCATCCCGAACTGGGCAACAACGTCCAGCTCGGCCGGGTGCTGGGCCTGGCCGTGGACGCGCCGCCGGCCGGCCGCTTCGGCGAGCAGGGCCTGGGTTTCTTGGGCACCCCGCCGGCCGGGCTGGCGCAGCCCCAGGCCCTGGCGGACCATGTGGCTCAGGTGCTGAATCGGCCTGTGACCCTTGTCCATGAAGGAGGGCGTGCTATTAAAAAAGTAGCGTGGTGCACGGGTGGGGCGCAGGGCTACTTCGAGGCGGCGATCGCTGCCGGGGCCGATGCCTTCCTCACCGGCGAGATCTCCGAGCCCCAAACCCACCTGGCGCGCGAGACCGGTGTGGCCTTCCTGGCCTGTGGCCACCACGCCACCGAGCGCTATGGTGCGCCGGCGCTGGGGGCCGCGGTGGCCGCCCAGCTCGGGCTGGCACACCGCTTCATCGAGATCGACAACCCGGCCTGAACGGCCCGCTGCCCGTGCACGACCGCTCCCCCACCCCTTCACAACCCCTGGCCATCACCTTTGGCGACGCCGCCGGCATTGGCCCCGAGATCATTGCCAAAGCCTGGCGCGAGGAGCCGGCGCTGCTGCGCGGCTGCTTCGTCGCCGGTGACGTGGCCAGCCTGCGCCGCGCCGCCGCCTGGGTGGCCGGCCCCGGTGCGCTGGCGCTGCCGGTGCTGCAGCTCGAGCACCCGGGCGAGGCGCTGGACACGCCGCCCGGCGCCATTCCCGTGCTGCAGGTGGTGGGCCCGGCGCCCCTGGTGGCGCCGGGCCGGGTGAGCGCCGAGGCCGGCCGCATGGCGGCCGAGGCCGTGACCTGGGCCGCGCGTGCCGCCCTGCGCGGCGAGCTGGCTGGCCTGGTGACGGCGCCGCTGCACAAGGAGGCGCTGGCGGCCGCCGGTGTGGCGTTTCCCGGCCATACCGAGCTGCTGCAGGCCGAGGCCGCGGCCCACCTGGGCTGCGCGGTGGCCGAGCTGCCGGTGCGCATGATGCTGGCCAACGACGAGCTGCGCACGGTGTTGGTGAGCATC
>CAZKDU010000263.1:0-3207 GCA_964551485.1 uncultured Burkholderiaceae bacterium | reverse complement strand
GGCCATGGAGCTGGGCTTCGACGCCGTGCTGCTCAACACCGCCGTGGCCCACGCCCACGACCCGGTGCGCATGGCCCAGGCGTTCCGGCTCGGCATCGAGGCCGGGCGGCTGGCGTTCGAAGCCGGCATCATGGCCAAGCAGGCCATGGCCGTGGCCAGCACGCCGGTCACGGGGCGGCCCTTCGTGCTCTGAGCCCCGGCCGCCCACACCCGGTCTGTGCCCACCTCACCCAAAGCTCCTGTATTGATAGCAACACCGCCAGCACCGACAAGGGCTGGCGGCCGATTCGACCCATGAACTCCCGTGTTTCACCCCCTCCCGTGGCCTGGAGCATCGCCGGCTCCGACAGCGGCGCCGGCGCCGGCCTGCAGGCCGACCTGCGCGCCTTCGACGCCTTCGGTGTGCACGGCTGCACCGCGGTCGCCGCGCTGACCGCGCAGAACTCGGTGGCGGTCGAGCGCATCGAGCCCGTGGCCCCGGACCTGCTGGGTGCCCAGCTCGCCGCGCTTGCGGCCGACCTGCCGCCCGCCGCCCTCAAGACCGGCCTGCTCGGCAGCGCCGCCAACCTGCGCGAGGTGGCGCGCTGGGTCGACCGGCTGCGCCAGCAGCAGCCCGCCCTGCCCCTGGTGGTGGACCCGGTGCTGCGCGCCAGCAGCGGCGCCGCCTTCGCCGACGAGGCCTTGCGGGCCGCCTACCGCAGCCACCTGCTGCCGCGCGCCAGCCTGCTGACCCCGAACCGCGCCGAGGCCGCCGCCCTGCTCGGCTGGCCGGCCCTGGCCACGCCCGGGCAGGTCGAGGCCGCGGCCCAGGCGCTGTGCGCCCTCGGCTGCCGCTCGGTCGCCATCACCGGCGGCGATAGCCTGGCCGGTCTGGACAGCGGCCACAGCCTGGACTACGTGCTCACGCCCGAGGCCAGCGGCTGGCTGGCCCTGCCGCGGGTGGCCACGCCCCACCACCACGGCACCGGCTGTGTGTTTGCCAGCAGCGCCGCCGCGGCCCTGGCGCACGGCTTCGTCGACGTGGAGGCCGTGGTGCTGGCCAAGATGGCCACCACCGAGGCCCTGCGCCACGGCGTGGCGGCCGGCGCCGGGCCCGGCCCGGTGCGGCCGCAGACCGGCTTCGCGCTGCGCCACGAGAACCTGCCGCGCCTGTCGCTGCCGGGCCAGGGCCCGGCCAGCGTCTGCGCGCCGGCCCCAGGCTTCGCCCCCCTGGCCGACCCGGCCCTGGGCCTGTACGCCGTGGTCGACGACGCGGCCTGGGTGCAGCGCGTGCTGGCCGCCGGGGTGCGCACCGTGCAGCTGCGCGCCAAGGACCCGCAGGCCCCGGGCCTGCGCGAGGCCGTGGCCGCCAGCGCGGCGGCGGCGCGTGCGGCCGGGGCCCAGCTTTTCATCAACGACCACTGGCGCCTGGCCCTGGAGTTCGGCGCCTACGGCGTGCACCTGGGCCAGGAAGACCTGGCCGCGGCCGGCCCCGAGGGCCTGGCCGCGATGGCCGGCGCCGGGCTGCGCCTGGGCCTGAGCACCCACGCCTACTGGGAGGTCTGCCGCGCCTGGGCCGTGCAGCCCAGCTACATCGCCTGCGGCCCGGTGCACGCCACCGCCAGCAAGGCCATGCCCTGGACGCCCCAGGGCACGGCCAACCTGGCCTACTGGAGCGCGCTGCTGCCGCTGCCGGTGGTCGGCATCGCCGGCATGAACGCCGCGCGCGCGCACGACGCCATGGCCGCCGGCGCGGCCAGCGCGGCCGTGATCACCGCCATCACCGAGGCCGCCGACCCCGAGTCCGCCGTGGCCACGCTGCAGCAAGCTGTGGCCTCAGGCCGGGCGGCCTGGAGCGGGCCGTCTAGGCCTGCCGCGCCGCTGCTGCCACAATCCACCCTTCGCCAGAAGGAAGCCCCATGTTCCGAACCCTGCTGAAATCCAAGATCCACCGCGTCGCGGTGACCCAGTGCGAGCTGCACTACGAAGGCTCGTGCGCGATCGACGAAGACCTGCTTGACGCCGCCAACATCTGCGAGAACGAGCAGGTCCACATCTGGAACGTCGACAACGGCGAGCGTTTCATCACTTACGCCATCAAGGGCCAGCGCGGCAGCGGCATGGTTTCGGTCAACGGCTCGGCCGCGCGCCGCGCCTCGGTCGGTGACCTGCTCATCATCGCCGCCTTCGCCCAGGTGCACGAAGAGCACGTGGGCGGCCACAAGCCGCGCCTGGTGTTCGTGGACGAGCACAACCGCCAGAACGGCGCACGCGACCACGTGCCCACCCAGGCCCAGTGAGCGCGCCCGCCGCCGCCGGACTGGCCGCGCGCAGCGTGCGCAGCGTCTGGCACCCCTGCACGCAGATGAAGCGCCATGAGGCACAGCCGCCGCTGGCCCTGGTGCGCGGCCAGGGCGCCTGGCTCTACGACGAGGCCGGGCGCGCCTACCTCGACGGCCTGAGCTCCTGGTGGGTCAATCTGTTCGGCCACGCCCACCCGCACATCAACGCTGCGCTCAAAGACCAGCTCGACACGCTCGAGCACGCCATGCTGGCCGGCTGCACCCACGGCCCGGTGGTCGAGCTGTCCGAGCGGCTGGCGGCGCTGACCGGGCACCAGCTCGGCCACTGCTTCTACGCGTCCGACGGCGCCTCGGCCGTGGAGATCGCGCTCAAGATGAGCGCCCACTACTGGCGCAACCAGGGCCTGCCCGACAAGCGCGAGTTCGCCTGCGTGGCCCAGGGCTACCACGGCGAGACCCTGGGCGCCCTCAGCGTGACCGACGTGCCGATCTTCCGCCAGGCCTACGACCCGCTGATCCGCCCGGCCCACCTGGTGCCCAGCCCCGACGCGCGCCTGGCCGCGCCGGGCCAAAGCCCGGCCCAGGCCGCCGAAGCGGCGGCCGAGGCGGTGCGCCGGCTGTTCGAGCAGCGCGGCGAGCAGATCGCGGCGCTGATCGTCGAGCCCATGGTGCAGTGCGCCGGCGGCATGGCCATGCACGACCCGGCCTACCTGCGTGCGCTGCGCCGCCTCTGCGACGCGCACCAGGTGCACCTGATCGCCGACGAGATCGCCGTGGGCTGCGGCCGCACCGGCCGCTTCTTCGCCTGCGAGCACGCCGGCATCTGGCCCGACTTCCTGTGCCTGTCCAAGGGCCTCAGCGGCGGCGACCGGCCGCTGTCGCTGGTGATGAGCACCGACCGCGTCTACCAGGCCTTCTACGCCGA
>CAZKDU010000262.1:0-3229 GCA_964551485.1 uncultured Burkholderiaceae bacterium | reverse complement strand
TAGCGGCGGATGAACTTGCCCTGTGCATCGAATTTTTCGCTCTGGCTCACGGGGTTGAAGATGCGAAAGTACGGCTGCGCGTCGCACCCGCTGGAGCTGGCCCATTGCCAGCCGCCGTTGTTGGCCGACAGATCAAAGTCGTTGAGCTTTTGCGCAAAATAGGCCTCGCCGCGCCGCCAGTCGATGCCAAGGTCCTTGCACAGGAAGCTGGCCACCACCATGCGCAGGCGGTTGTGCATGTAGCCCGTCTGGTTGATCTGCGCCATGGCGGCGTCCACCAGCGGGTAGCCGGTGCGGCCCTCGCACCAGGCGGCAAACAGGGCGTCGGCCTCGGGCCCGTGTTCCCAGCGGATGGCGTCGTACTCGGGCTTGAAGCTGCGTGTGGCCGCGTGCGGAAAATTGGCCAGGATCTGCATGTAGAAGTCGCGCCAGACCAGCTCGCTGAGCCAGACCGCCGCGCCCGGGTCGCCCTGCAGCGCGAGCTGGTGTGCGGTGGCCGCGAGCTTGCGGATGGACACGGTGCCGAAGCGCAGGTGCACGCTCAGGTAGCTCGGGCCCTTGACCGCGGGATAGTCGCGCGCCGCGTGGTAGCGATCGATGCGGTCGAAGAAGTCCTCGAACAGCGCCCGCCCGCCCTCGCTGCCGGTGGGAATCTGCAAGCTTGCGAGGTTGCTGGGCACAAAGCCCAGCTCAGCCACGCTGGGCAGCGGCTGGCGCAGCGCGGCGGGGCGGGGCGCCAGCGCCTGGGCGTGGCGCTCCACCGGGTAAGGGCGCAGATAGAAATCGTCGAGCTTCTTGAGCCAGGCGTTCTTGTAGGGGGTGAACACGCTGTAGGGCCTGCCGCCCTGGGTCATGAGCTCCTGGCGCTCGAACACCACGTGGTCCTTGAAGGTGTGCAGGGCGATGCCGGTGTCGGCCAGGGCACCGCGCACCGCAGCGTCGCGCGCCAGCGCCTGGGGCTCGTCGTCATGGTTGGTGAACACCGCTTGCACACCCAACTCGTGCGCCAGCGCTGGCAGGGCCTCACGCGCCACGGCGTGGCGCACGATCAGCCCGGCCTCAGGCCCGCCCAGAGTGCGCAGCTGCGCGTCCAGCGAGGCCAGGCTGGCGTGGATGAAGTCCACGCGCCGGTCGGCAGTGAGGCCGCGCGCGCGCAGCGCGTCCAGGATCTCGCGGTCGAACACGAACACCGCGTGCACCGCCTGGCAGCTGCGCAGCGCGTGGTAAAGCGCGGCGTTATCGTCGGCGCGCAGATCGCGGCGGAACCACATCAGGCCGCTGGCGTATTTTTTCGTCATGATCGCCGGTAAAATTGGTCCATGCCTGCGGATTCTGCCCCCATCAACCTGACGCATCACTTCCTGATCGCCATGCCGGGTCTGCAGGATGCGGTGTTCGGCCACAGCGTGGTCTACCTGTGCGAGCACAGCGAACGCGGCGCCCTGGGGCTGGTGATCAACAAGCCCAGTGACCTCAGCCTCAAGCACCTGTTCGAGAAGGTCGAGCTGCCGCTCAAGCGCGACGACCTCAGCAACACCCCGGTGTTCCAGGGCGGTCCGGTGCAGACCGAGCGCGGTTTCGTGCTGCACGACGCCGTGGTGGCCGAGGGCGGCGAGCCCGGCGAATCGATCTACGCCTCGACCATGACCATCCCCGGCGGCCTGGAGATGACCACCTCTAAGGACGTGCTGGAGGCCTTGTCCACCGGCGCCGGCCCCAGGCGCGTGCTGGTCTCGCTCGGCTACTCGTCCTGGGGTGAGGGCCAGCTCGAGTCCGAGATCGCCGAGAACACCTGGCTCACCGTTGGCGCCGACCCGGCCGTGATCTTCGACACCCCGGTCGACGAGCGCTACCGCAAAGCCCTGTCCCTGCTCGGCCTGGAGCTGTGGATGCTGTCGCCCGAGGCGGGGCACGCATGAGCGCGAGTGCGCTGGCCGTGCCCGATGTTCCCGCTTCCCAGCAGTCTTTCCTGGCCCTTGACTACGGCCTCAAGCGCACCGGCGTGGCCGTGGGCGGGCGCCTGCTGCGCCGCGCCCAGCCGCTGCCCACCATCGCCGCTGAGGGCGATGCGCGGTTTGCCCAGGTGGCGCGGCGCATTGCCGAGTGGCAGCCCGACGCGCTGGTGATCGGCGTGCCGCGCCACCCCGACGGCGGCGCCCACGAGAACACCCAGCGCGCCCTGCGCTTCGGGCGCCAGCTGCGCGGGCGCTTCGGCCTGCCGGTCCACGAGGTGGACGAGCGCTACAGCACCACCGAGGCCCTGAGCCAGGGCGCGGCCGACGCCGACGCCGGCGCGGCCTGTGTGATCCTTGAACAGTTCCTGAGGAGCCTGCCGTGAACACCACCGCTGCCAGCGACACCGCTGCGGCCCCCGGGGGGCGCACCGCCACCGGTGGCCTGCTGCTCGATGCCGAGGCCCTGTACCACGAGCTCAGGCGCGGCGTGCAGCACCTGCTGACCCCGCGCACCCGCCTGGCCGGCATCAGCTCGGGCGGGGCCTGGCTGGCCGAGCGCCTGCAGCGCGAGCTGGCCCTGCCTGACGGCCATGGCGTGCTGTCTTCGGCCATGCACCGCGACGACCTGGGCACACGTGGCCTGGCCGGCGCCGGCAGCGCCCAGACCCAGCTGCCTTTCGATGTGAACGGCGCCGAGATCATCGTGCTCGACGACGTGCTCTACACCGGGCGCACCATCCGCGCCGTGCTCAACGAGCTGTTCGACTTTGGCCGCCCGGCCAGCGTGCGCCTGGCCGTGCTGGTGGACCGTGGCGGCCGCGAGCTGCCGCTGCAGGCCGACTTCGCGGCCGCGCGCGTGAGCCTGCCGCCGGCCCAGGTGCTGGCCCTGCAGCGCGACACCGCCGGCGGCTTCAGCTTCGTGGTGGAGCCGCGCCCATGACGACGACCCCTTTTCGCGCCGCCCGCGCGGCGCAGCCAGAGACCTGAGATGCTCTACAAACGCAACCCCCAGCTCAACCAGCATGGCGAGCTGATCCACCTGCTGTCCATCGAGGGCCTGCCCAAGGACATCCTGACCCACATCCTAGACACGGCGGCCAACTTCGTCAGCGTCAACGACCGTGAGGTCAAGAAGCTGCCGCTGCTGCGCGGCAAGAGCGTGTTCAACCTGTTCTTCGAGAACAGCACACGCACCCGCACCACCTTCGAGATCGCGGCCAAGCGCCTGTCCGCCGACGGCATCAACCGCGACATCGCGCGCAGCAGCACGGCCA
>CAZKDU010000261.1:0-3231 GCA_964551485.1 uncultured Burkholderiaceae bacterium | reverse complement strand
AGATCGAAGGCCGCAACTGCGTGATCATGGACGACATGATCGACACCGCCGGCACCCTGGTCAAAGCCGCCGAGGTGCTGAAGGCGCGCGGCGCCAAGAAGGTCTACGCCTACTGCACCCACCCCATCTTCTCCGGTCCGGCCATGGAGCGCATCGCCCAGGGCACGGCACTCGACGAGGTGGTGGTCACCAACACCATTCCCCTGAGCGATGCCGCGCGGCATTGCCAGAAAATCCGTCCGCTCTCGGTGGCGCCGCTGATCGCTGAAACCATCCAGCGCATCGCCAAGGGCGAGTCGGTCATGAGTTTGTTCTCGGATCAGGAAAACCTGTTCTGAGGCATTGGTCGGGCCCCGCGCCGCGGGGCCCTTGTTTCAACCGGAATCACACTGGTCGCGGTGGATTCCGATTCAGGAGTCAGTCATGAAATTCGTCGCTTTTGAGCGCGCCAAGCAGGGTACGGGTGCGAGCCGCCGTCTGCGCAACTCGGGCAAGGCCCCCGGCATCGTCTATGGTGGCGATGGCCAGCCGCAACTGATCGAACTCGATCACAACGCCCTCTGGCACGCCCTCAAGAAGGAAGCCTTCCACTCGTCCGTGCTCGACATGGAACTCGCTGGCCAAAGCAGCAAGGTGCTGCTGCGCAACGTGCAATACCACCCGTTCCGCCAGCTGGTGCTGCACGTGGACTTCCAGCGCGTGGACGCCAACACCAAGCTGCACATGAAGGTGCCCGTGCACTACAGCGGTGAAGAAGGCTCCGACGCCGTCAAGACCGACCAGTGCCTGATCAACCACATCGTCAACGAACTCGAAGTCGTGTGCCTGCCGGCCGACCTGCCCGAGTTCATCGCCGTGGACCTGAGCGGCCTGAAGAAGGGCGTGTCCCTGCACCTGGCCGACATCACCCTGCCCAAGGGTGTGAAGGCAGTGACCCGCGGCAAGCCGAACCCGGTGCTGGTGTCCGTCGTGGCCACCGTTGAGGAAACCCCGGACCCGGCCGCTGCTGCGCCGGCCCCGGCTCCCGCCAAGGGCAAGGGCAAGAAGTAAGCCTTCTGCGCCCCCCGCCGCCCTGGTTCGCCGGGGCAGCCCCGTCAACGGCCCACCTCGGTGGGCCGTTGCCTTTTCCGGCGTGCCCACGTGCGCAACACGCCGGGCTTTGCCTGCATACTGCTGCCATGATCAAACTGTTTGTCGGCCTGGGCAACCCGGGCCCCGAGTACGAGGCCACCCGCCACAACGTCGGCTTCTGGTGGATCGACGCGCTGGCGCGCGACCTCAAGCTCAGCCTGGTGCCCGAGCGCAGCTACCACGGCCTGGTGGCACGCAGCAGCCTGCACGGGCAGGCGCTGTGGCTGCTGGAGCCGCAGACCTACATGAACCTCTCGGGCAAGTCGGTGGCGGCGCTGGCACGCTTCTTCAAGGTCCAGCCGCAGGAGATCCTGGTGGTGCACGACGAGCTGGACATCGCCCCGGGCGAGGCCAAGCTCAAGCTCGGCGGCAGCCACGCCGGCCACAACGGCCTGCGCGACATCCATGCGCAGTTGGGCAGCGCCGACTACTGGCGCCTGCGCCTGGGCATTGGCCACCCGGGCGTCAAGGCCGAGGTGGTGAACTGGGTGCTGAAAAAACCCGCCCCTGAACAACGCCAGGCCATCGAAGACAGCGTGGCGCGCACGCTGCAGGCCGTGCCGCTGCTGCTGGCCGGCGACATGGCCAAGGCCACGGCCCTGATCCACACCAGCAAGCCGCCCCGCCCCAAGCCACCGCGGCGCGAACCCACCCCCTCCAGCCCGGAGACCCCGACACCATGACCTGGCGTGCCCTCACCCAAATTGCTACTTTTTTAATAGCAGTCTATCCATATCTGGCAAGGGCTGAGGCCCAGAATGTCTACCGCTGCGGCAACAGCTACAGCGCCGAACCCTGTGCCGGCGGCAGCCAGGTGCCTGTGGACGACCCCCGCAGCCCGGCGCAACAGACCGCGGCGCGGGCCAAGATCCGCCAAGAGCAGCAGCAAGGCCAGGCCCTGGAAAAAGCGCGCCTGGCCAAGGAGGCCGCGGCTGCACGCCAACAGACCACCGCGGCGCGGACCCACAGCCCTTCGGGGGCACCGGCCACGCCGGCCGCCAGCATGCCCTCCGCCAAGCACCGGGCGCACCACGAGCCTCCCTACTTCACGGCGCGCACGCCACTGCCACCCAAGCCGTCACGTCCCGCTCGGCCCCAGGTTCCGGCCAGCGCGCCCTGAGGGCGAAGCCACCCAGGCCACCTCCAGGTGCGCGGGCAAGCCGGCGCTTGACGGCCACGGCAAAGGCACGCCAAAACCACCCGGGAAACCACCGAGCCACAGACAGCGCTGGTCAGAGGTTGGTGGAGAGCGGTGCCCGGGCTCAGGCCATCGGGGGCTGGGCCGCGGCCTGCAGGCGCAGGTACTTGGCCTGCAGCATGGCCGGCGTTTCCACGTGGGCCGGGTCCACCGGGATGCAGGCCACGGGGCAGACCTGCACACACTGGGGCTCGTCGAAATGGCCCACGCATTCGGTGCATTTGGCCGGGTCGATCACGTAGATCTCCGGCCCGAGCGAGATCGCCTGGTTCGGACACTCGGGCTCGCAGACATCGCAGTTGATGCATTCGTCGGTGATCATCAACGCCATGGCGGGCTCCGGAGCGGCAAGGGCTGGCACATGCCCCGATTATCCGGCATGCCCCACGCGCGGGCGAACGGCACCGCTGCATGCCCGTGCCGCACGCGGGGCCACCCACTGGCACCGGCGGCCGGCCAGCCTGCCAAGCCGGGCACTGTGGCCACCCCTTTGACGCCTTCCCGCCACACCCACGCCAGCCCCTCTCCCATGCCACGGGGGTTACCATGGGCCATGCCCACCCCAGCCCTGCACACCCTCTCGGCCTGCGCCCTGAGCGCAGCCTACCGCCAGGGCCAGCTCTCGCCCGTGGCCGTGACCGAGGCTGTGCTGGCCCACATTGCGCGCTGCGAACCCACGCTGCATGCCTTCTACCGGCTGCAGGCCAACCGCGCCCTGGGCGCGGCGCAGGCCTCGGCCACACGCTGGCAGCGCGGCCAGCCGCTCAGCGCCCTGGACGGGGTGCCGGTCACGCTCAAGGAAAACATTGCCACCGCGGGCGACCCCACGCCCCTGGGCACGGCAGCCGGCGACACCACCCCGGCCACGGCCGATGCGCCGCCCGCGGCCCGGCTGCGCGAGG
>CAZKDU010000260.1:0-3238 GCA_964551485.1 uncultured Burkholderiaceae bacterium | reverse complement strand
AGATCCTGGCCGACGCGGCCTGGTTCATCCTCACGCGCGACGGCCGCGACCCGCGCCACACCGGCAACTTCCACATCGACGACCTGCTGCTGGCCGAGCACGGCGTGACCGACCTTGGGCGCTACGCCGTCACCCCGGGCACCACCGACTTCGTGCCCGACTTCTTCGTCGACTGAGCCCGTGGCTGCCCTCTTGGCCCCCGGCTGCATGCTTTCCCGAAAGGCCCTGTCATGACCCTGCCCACCTTCGCCCAGTTCGAGCTCGACGCCCTGTCCGAGGGCTTCGAGCAGGTGCTGCAGCGCCGCTGGGAGCCCCTGACCGTGCTTGACACCCACACCCACCCGTTCATTGCCAAGGCCCTGGTGGTCCAGGGCGAGATGTGGCTGACCGTGGGCGGCCAGACCCGGCACCTGCACCCGGGCGACCGCTTCGAGCTGGCGCGCGAATGCCCGCACGCCGAGCGCTACGGCCCCGAGGGGGCCACCTACTGGGTGGCGCGGCGCAGCGGCTGAGGGCATTTCTCCCCGGTTATCCCGGTCAAGATCACCGCATGGCGGCCGATAGCTTGAAAAAGCAGCGCGGCCCCGTGGGACGCGCACCATTGTGATGCGAACGTCCCTGCATGCCCCGCTGTTCCGGTTGTTGACCCAGGTGTTGACCTGGTGGCACTGCTTTGCCCGCTGGCGCCGCCTCGGCCGCCTGGGGTGGACATGGGTGGGCGGCATGCTGTTGCCCGGTGGCGTGGGGGCGGCCCCGCTGACCCTGGCTGTGGCCGACGTGCCGCATGCTGCCCCCGTGCTGGTGGCAGAAGCCGCCGGGTTCTTTGCGGCCGAAGGGCTGGCGCTGCGCCTGGTCCATTGCGCCAACGGCCGGCTGTGCCTGGACCAGCTGCTGTCGGGGCAGGCTCAGCTGGCCACCACCGCAGACCTGCCGATTGCCGTGGCCGCTTTCCGGGACAAGGACTTCCAGATTGCCGCCACCCTGGCCAACTCGCGCAGCGACACGGCCCTGGTGCTGCGGCGTGACCTGGGTCTGCGCAGCCCGGCCGACCTCAAAGGCCGGCGCGTGGGGGTCATCAAGGGCACGGGTGCCCAGTACTTTGCCGACAGCCTGCTGCTGTTCCATGGCTTGCGCCCCAGCGATGTGACCTGGGTGCCCCTGGACCCGGCCCAGCCGGAAACCCCGCTGTTGCGTGGTGACGTGGATGCGGCCGCCCTGTACGAGCCCTGGACAGGGCGGGCTCTGCAGGCACTTGGCCCCGCGGGGCAGCGCATGGCCTCGCCCTTGCACTACAGCTTGAGTTTCAACCTCGTCAGCCTGCCGGCCGAACGCGGGGTGTCCGACGTTGCGCTGCGCCAGATCCTGGCGGCGTTGGCACGGGCCCTGCGCTGGATGCATGAAGACCCGGCGGCTGCACGCGCCAGCCTGGAGCGCCAGCCCCGCATCGCGCACGCAGCACAGGGGTGGGATCACTTCGACTACCGGTTGCAGTTGACCCAGTCGTTGGTGACCACCCTGGAAGACCAGGCCCGTTGGGCTCAGCGCGAAGGCCTGGCGGCGCGCAGCGCGGCGTTGCCTGATTTCCTGGAGCGGGTGCGTGCTGAGCCCTTGCGCCGGCTCGATCCACGCGCCGTGCGCCTGCTGCAGTGAGGTGCCTGTGCGGTTGAGAAGCCTGCTGATCGCTTGCCTGCTGATGTGTGTGGGCCTGGTCAGCGTGCGCCTGGTGGTGCATACCGGCCACCAGCGCGAAGGCCAGCGCCTGGAGCAGTTGCAGCTGGAGCTGCAGCGCCTGTCGCGCGACGCCTCAGCCCTCTTGGTGCTCAGCCACGAAAGCTGGTTGCAGAACAACCCGCGTGCACCACGCCAGTGGCGTGCCACCCACGCCCAGATCCAGCACACGCTGCTGCGCCTGAACAGTGCCGACCCCGGGTTGCAAGGCGAGTTGCAACGCCTGGGGCAGGTCGTGGACAACCTGACCGAGGTGTTTCATGCCCTGCAGGCCAGCCGTGGCCAACCGAACCAGGCCGAGCGCCGCGAGTTGCTGCTGGAGCAGCTGGTGCGCCAGACCCAGCAGATCAGCGATGGGGCTTTTGACCTGACTGAACGCACCAACGCCCTGGGCGCGGCGCTGGACCGCATGCGCGAGCAGGTCACGCAATTCACCATGCTGGGCTTTTTGCTGATGCTGGGCATGCTGACCTTTTTGCTGTTCCATGGGGTGTTCAAGCCGATCCATGGCCTGCAGGTGGTGGCCCGGCGCATGCAGGAAGGCGACCTGACCGCCCGCTCCGGCCACCGCGCCCGAGACGAGCTGGGTGAACTGGCGCGGGCCTTCGATGCCATGGCCGAGGTGCTGCAGGAGCGCGAGGCTTCGCTTCACGACAGCCTGGAGCGCCAGCGTGCCAGCCAGACCGCCCTGCTGCAGGCGCGCAAAGACCTGCAGCAGGTGCTGGATGTGGTGCCCACGGCCATTGGCTACACCGATTGGCAGCTGGTCAACCGCTTTGCCAACCCCGCGTACGTGCAATGGTTTGGCCACGTCCCCAATGCCGCCCCGGGCATGGCCCTGGCCGAGTTCATGGCACCCGAGCTGTACCGGCGCAATCTGCCACTGATGGAGGAGGCCCTGCTCGGCCACGAGCAGACGTTCGAGCGCGTGATTCCGCGCCGACCCGGTGAGGCGCCACGCCACATCCTGGTGCGCTACCTGCCCGACCGGCAGGACGGTGTGGTCGAGGGGTTTTACGTGGTGGCTGCCGATGTGACCGAGCTGGCCCAGGCACAGAGCCGGCTCACGGCGGCGCAGCGCGAGAACCAGGCCCTGCTCGATGCCATCCGCCAGCACGGCATCATGTCCATTGCCGACCTGGACGGGCACATCCTCGATGTGAACGAAGGTTTCTGCCGCATCAGCGGCTACAGCGCCCAGGAGCTGGTGGGGCAGAACCACCGCATCATCAATTCCGGTGCCCAGCCGGCGGCGTTCTGGACGGCGATGTGGCACACCATCGCCAGCGGCCAGGCCTGGCGCGGCGAGGTGTGCAACCGCGCCAAGGACGGCAGCCTGTACTGGGTGGACAGCCTGATCGCGCCCATCCACGGCCCCAACGGCCAGGTGCAGCGCTACATCTCGCTGCGCACCGACATCACGGCTACCAAACGCGTGCAGGAAGAGCTGCGCTCGGCCAAACGCGTGGCCGAGCAGGCCAACGCCGCCAAGTCGGTCTTCCTGGCCAGC
>CAZKDU010000259.1:0-3264 GCA_964551485.1 uncultured Burkholderiaceae bacterium | reverse complement strand
TGACCATCGACCCCAGCCTGCTGGCCGACGACAAGGACCTGCTCGAAGACCTGGTGGCCGCCGCCTTCAACGCCGCCGTGCGCAAGGCCGAGGACACCTCTCAAGAGAAGATGGGCAAGCTCACCGCCGGCATGCCAGGCCTGCCCGGTGGCATGAAGTTCCCGTTCTGACCATGGCCGCTGCCACGCCGCGCGCCGTACCCTGCGGTGGGCTGCCGAGGTCGGGGCGCGCGCAGGCGGGCCTGCCATGCGGCAGTGGTGGGGCGGGCCCGCGGTGAACAGCGTTGCCGCGCTCATCGAGGCCCTGCGCCGCCTGCCCGGTGTGGGCGTGAAGTCGGCTTCGCGCATGGCCTTCCACCTGCTGCAGCACGACCGGCCCGGTGCCCTGCAGCTGGCCCAGGCGCTGAACCAGGCGGTGGCGCACACGCGCCACTGCACGCTGTGCCACACCTTCACCGAGGCCGAGGTCTGCGCCACTTGCCTGGACCCGGCGCGCGACGCCGCCAAGCTCTGTGTGGTCGAAACCCCGGCCGACCAGTCGGCGCTGGAGCGCACCGGCGCCTACCAGGGCCTGTATTTCGTGCTCATGGGCAAGCTCAGCCCGCTGGACGGCATCGGCCCGAAAGACATCGGGCTGGAGCGCCTGTTCGAGCGCGCCGCCAACGGCGTGGTGCGCGAGGTGATCCTGGCCACCAATTTCACCGCCGAGGGCGAGGCCACGGCGCATGTGATCGGTGAGGCGATGAAGGCGCGCGGCCTGCAGGTCACGCGGCTGGCGCGGGGGGTGCCGGCCGGCAGCGAGCTCGAGTACGTGGACCTGGGCACCATCGCCCACGCGCTGGTGGACCGGCGCTGACGGCGCAGCCCAAGCCCACGACGCTGGCGCCTGGGCGACACCGGCGCTGTCGCAAATGCTCCGATTTCGATAGCATGCCGTGCCCGCCCGACAAGGGCTGGCGCTTCAAAACTTCCATGCTTGCAAGAAAGTAGGCCCGCATGAGCATTGCATTTTCCCTGGCCCATGGCTGCGTGTTGGTGGCGGCTCTGTTGCCAATTGCCTGTGCTGGCATCGCCAAGGCCGGGCGCCTGGGCCTGCCGCGCCGCGACGGCGGCTACGACAACCACGACCCCCGCGCCTGGCTGGCGCGCCAGAACGGCTACCGGGCGCGTGCCAACGCGGCCCAGGCCAACAGCTTCGAGGGCTTGCCGTTCTTCATCGGGGCCGTGGCGCTGGCGCTACAGATGGGCGCCCCCATGGTCTGGGTCAATGGCCTGGCCCTGGCCTATGTGTTGCTGCGCTTGGTGTACATCGCGTTGTACCTGCTGGACTGGCCCTGGTCGCGCAGCGTGGTCTGGACGCTGGGCATCGCCGTCAACGTGGCGCTGCTGCTGGTCAGCCCCTGAGCGACTGCACACGGGTGTGGTCCCCGCCTGCGTGGTGGACACCGGCCAGGCCAGCGCCCACGGGGCGCAGGTTCAGTGCCGGGCCACCTTGTAGGGCTTGGCCTGCGGCGTCTGGCGCGGGACTGCCGCCTGGCGTGTGGCCGGCTTGCCTGCCGCAGACTTGGTGGCCGCCGGTGCACTGGCACGAGCCACCCCCTGCGGCTTGCCGGTCCGTGCCGATGCGGCCTTGTTGGCGCCGCTGACGCGGGTGGCCGGACCGGGGCTGTGGGCGGCCGGTGCGCTGTGGGTGTCCGCGGCCTTGGCCGAGACCCGCACCACCCCCTCGTGTTTGGCTGGCGGCGCGCTGTCCACATGGGTCGCAGCCACGGCCTGGCCGCTGCCGGCGCGCACCGGCAGGAACATCACCACGCGCTGGCCGGCCTTGAAGCTGGCGTTCGGGCCCACGTCGTTCCAGTCGGCCACCTTGGTCGGGCTCACGCCGTAGCGGCGTGCCAGGCTGGCCACGGTGTCGCGCCGACCGGCCTTGACCAGGCTGCGGCGCAGCACAACCTCGGGCGCCAGGGCGATCTGACCGTTGTCGGCCACATGCTCGGTCACGTCGTTCTGCTGGCGCGCCGGGCGCGGCACCAGCAGGGTGGAACCGGCCTTGATCATCATGCCCGGCGGGATGTTGTTCATGCTGCGCAGCTCGCCCTCGGACATGCCGACGCGCTTGGCGGCGTCGGCCACCTTGAGCGTGGCCGGTGCGACCCAGGCCGTCCAGCTCGCGAAATGCTTGCTCTCGTAGGCCTCGAGGTTGCGCTGGAAGGTGGCGGCATTGTCCCAGGGCAGCAGGATCTGAGGCGTGCCCGCGGCCAGGATCACCGGGCGGTGGGCCGAGGGGTTGAGCGCGCGGAAGTCTTCCAACCGCACTTCGGCCAGCTTGGCCGCGAGCGTGACGTCGATGTCACGTGCCAGCGGCACGCTCTTGAAGTAGGGGTGGTTCTCGATGACGGGCAGGGTGGCGCCGAAACGGTCGGGCGCAGCGATGATGTTCTTGACCGCCTGCAGCTTGGGCACGTAGAGCCGGGTCTCGGCCGGCATGTTGAGCTCGGTGTAGCTGCTGCCCAGGCCCTGGCGCTGGTTCTTGGCGATGGCGCGGCCCACGCTGCCCTCGCCCCAGTTGTAGGCGGCCAGCGCCAGATGCCAGTCGCCGAACATGTCGTACAGGCGCTGCAGGTAGTCGAGCGCGGCGCGGGTCGAGGCCAGCACGTCGCGCCGGTCGTCGCGGAACACGTTTTGCTTGAGTGCGAAGTCCTTGCCGGTGCTGGGGATGAACTGCCACATGCCGGCAGCGCGCGCGCTCGACACCGCCTGCGGGTTGAAGGCGCTCTCGATGTAGGGCAGCAGGGCCAGCTCGGTCGGCATGTTGCGGCGCTCGAGTTCCTCGACCACGTGGAACAGGTACTTGCGCGAGCGCTCGGTCATGCGCTGGATGTAGTCGGGCCGCGTGGCGTACCACTGCTCGCGCTCGCGCACCAGCTCGCTGTCCAGGTTGGGCATGGCGAAGCCGCGGCGGATGCGGTCCCACAGGTCGGCCGGCAGGGCCATCGCGGTCAGGGCCTCCTGCGCGGCCTGGGCCGCGGCCGGGTCGAGCGCCGGCATGGTCGGGCCAAGTTCGGCCGGGCCCTGGGTCAGCACCGGGCCGGGCGTGGCGGGCGCAGACGGTGACGTCGCGGGCGAGGCTGGCGCTGTGGCCACGGCCGGGGCGACCGGCTCGGCGCGCAGCACGGGTGGCGACGGGGTGTTGAGGGCTTGCCCCATTACCCCCGTGGGCTGGGCACTGACGAGGGGGGTGGCTGGGGGGCTGGTGGGCACGGGG
>CAZKDU010000258.1:0-3283 GCA_964551485.1 uncultured Burkholderiaceae bacterium | reverse complement strand
GGGCGCCAACGACGTGGTGAACCCGGCCGCCCACACCAAGGGCAGCCCGATCTACGGCATGCCCATCCTGGAGGCCTACAAGGCCAAGACCGTCATCGTCAACAAGCGCTCCATGGCTGCGGGCTACGCCGGCCTGGACAACGAGCTGTTCTACATGGACAAGACCATGATGGTCTTCGGCGACGCCAAGAAGGTGGTCGAGGACATGGGCAAGGCCATCGAGTAAGCCGCGCTGTCGCCCCTGTGACAAACGGCCGGGCCACCCTCGCGGGGGGCCCGGCTTTTTTCATGGCGGCCCGGCCCGATTTAGAGCCGGCACTCTGGAGCGGCCTAGGGAAAACACAGTGCCGTGCCTGCCGAGGCGCTGGTCACAATCAAGACCTTTCTCGAACCTGACTTCTGGAGCGACCCATGACCCAACGTCCCTGGCTGAGTGCCTACCCGAAAGGCGTGCCCAGCGACATCGACGCCTCGCAGTACAGCTCGCTGGTGGCCCTGATGGAAGAGAGCTTCCAGAAGTACGGCAACCGTGTGGCCTACAGCTTCATGGGCAAGGACGTGACCTACGCTCAGACCGACAGCCTGAGCCACGCCCTGGGTGCCTACCTGCAGAGCCTGGGCCTGGCCAAGGGCGACCGCGTGGCCATCATGATGCCCAACTGCCCGCAGTACCCGGTGGCCGTGGCCGGCATCCTGCGCGCCGGCTACGTGGTGGTGAATGTCAACCCGCTGTACACGCCGCGCGAGCTCGAGCACCAGCTCAAGGATTCCGGCGCCAAGGCGATCGTCATCATCGAGAACTTCGCCGCAACGTTGCAGCAGTGCATTGCCGCGACCCCGGTCAAGCACGTGGTGCTGACCGCCATGGGTGACCAGCTTGGCCTGCTCAAGGGCGCGCTGGTCAACTACGTGGTGCGCAACGTCAAGAAGATGGTGCCCACCTACAGCCTGCCCGGCGCGGTGCGCTTCAACGAGGCCGTGGCGCGCGGCAGCAAGGGCACGCTCAAGACCCCGGCCACCAGCCCCGAGGACGTGGCCGTGCTGCAGTACACCGGCGGCACCACCGGCGTCAGCAAGGGCGCAGTGCTGCAGCACAAGAACGTGATCGCCAACGTGCTGCAGTCCGAGGCCTGGAACGACCCGGTCATGCAGAAGATCCCTGCCGGCGAGCAGCCCACTGGCGTCTGCGCGCTGCCGCTGTACCACATCTTCGCCTTCACCGTGGGCATGATGCTGTCCATGCGCACCGGCGGCAAGCTGATCCTGATCCCCAACCCGCGCGACCTGCCGGCCGTGCTCAAGGAGCTGAGCAAGCACCGCATCCACAGCTTCCCGGCGGTCAACACCCTGTTCAACGGCCTGGCCAACCACCCCGACTTCAACACCGTGGACTGGAGCCACCTGAAGATCTCGGTGGGCGGCGGCATGGCGGTGCAGGGCGCGGTGGCCAAGCTCTGGCTGGACAAGACCGGCTGCCCGATCTGCGAGGGCTACGGCCTGTCGGAGACCAGCCCCTCGGCCAGCTGCAACCCGACCACCAGCACCGCCTACACTGGCACCATCGGCGTGCCCATCCCCAGCACCTACTTCAAGCTGCTCGACGACGACGGCAACGAGGTGCCGCTGGGCCAGCCCGGCGAGATCGCCATCAAGGGCCCGCAGGTGATGGCCGGCTACTGGCAGCGCCCGGACGAGACCGCCAAGGTCATGACGCCCGACGGCTACTTCAAGACCGGCGACATCGGCGTGGCCGACGAGCGCGGCTTCTACAAGATCGTGGACCGCAAGAAGGACATGATCCTGGTCAGTGGCTTCAACGTCTATCCCAACGAGATCGAGGACGTGGTAGCCAAGCTCGAGGGCGTGATGGAGTGCGCCTGCGTCGGCGTGGCCGACGACAAGTCGGGCGAGGCCGTGAAGCTGGTCATCGTCAAGAAGAACCCCGAACTCACCGAAGCCCAGGTGCGCGAGTTCTGCAAGGCCAACCTCACTGGCTACAAGCAGCCCAAGGTGGTGGAGTTCCGCACCGACCTGCCCAAGACGCCGGTCGGAAAGATCCTGCGCCGCGAGTTGCGCGACAAGAAATGAGGACCGCGCGCCGGGCCCACGGGGCGCCGGCGCGTTAGCATCCCCGGGCGGCTGCCAGTCAGCCGCCCTTTTTGTTTTTGGACACCTGTCCTGGGGGATTTCGGCACATGACGCGCACCGCCATCCTGAGCGCATTGATCGAGGAGCAGCAGGGCCTGATCGACACCCTGGAAGACGCCGAGCCGGTGGACCACGCCGGGCGGCGCTTCTGGTGCGGCCGGCTGCAGGGCCAGGCTGTGGTGCTGGGGCTGTCGCGCATCGGCAAGGTGGCGGCCGCCACCACCGCCACGGCGCTGATCGAGCGCTTCCAGGTCACGCGCCTGGTCTTTACCGGTGTGGCCGGCGGGCTGGCGCCGGGGGTGCGTGTGGGCGACCTGGTGCTGGCCACCGAGTTCCTGCAGCACGACATGGACGCCTCGCCCATCGTGCCGCGCCACGAGGTGCCGCTGTACGGGCGCGCGCGCTTCGCCACCGACGCCGCGCTCAGCGCCGGCCTGGGCCGGGCCGCCAGCGAGGTGCTGGGCGAGGCCGGGCGCTGGCTCGACGCCGGGCTGCGCCAGGCCTACGGCATCGGCGCGCCGGCGCTGCACCCGGGCCTGGTGGCCAGCGGCGACCGCTTCGTGGCCACCAGCGCCGAGAGCCGGCGCCTGCAGGCCGAGCTACCCGAGGCGCTGGCGGTGGAGATGGAGGGCGCGGCCGTGGCCCAGGTCTGCCATGACTACGGCCTGCCGTTCGCTGCGCTGCGCACCGTGTCCGACCGCGCCGACGACGCTGCCCACGCCGACTTCTTGCAGTTCGTGCGCGACGTGGCCAGCCACTACAGCCAGGCCGTGCTCACACGCTTCCTCGCAACGCTATAGAAAAAATAGCAATTTAACCAGTCCTGGCAAGGGCTGGCGGCCGATTTGCCTCTGTGCTTCGGGAAATTCGGGCGCCGAAACGGCGCCCGTGGGTTCACTTGAGCCAGCCGCGCTTGCGGAAATACCACATGGGCCCGAGCGCGCTGGTCAGCATCAGCAGCAGCACATACGGGTAGCCGAGTTCGCCGAGCAGCCGGAACTCGGGGAACTGCAGGTTCATGCCGTAGATGCTGGCGATCAGCGTAGGCGGCAGCAGGGCCACGCTGGCCACCGAGAAGATCTTGATGATCTTGTTCTGGTTGATGTTGATGAAGCCGACCGTGGCGTCCATCAGG
>CAZKDU010000257.1:0-3288 GCA_964551485.1 uncultured Burkholderiaceae bacterium | reverse complement strand
GTACAGCGTGCGCAGGTCGGGCTCGTCGTCGATCACCAGCAGCTGAGCAGGGGGAGGGGTCGCAGGCATGTTCAGGCAACCACGGGGTGGGTGGCGGTGCTGAAGTGGATGAAGAATTCGTTGCCTTCGGTGGCACGGCCATCGAGCACACGCGGGCTGCGCCGGTAGGCGATCTGGGCCTGGTGCTGCTCGCACAGCTCGCGGCAAATGTACAGGCCGAGGCCGCTGGAGCGGCTTTGCGACGAGAAGAAAGGCTCGAACAGGTGCCGGTGCACGCCGGGGTCGAGCGACGGGCCCAGGCTCCACACGTGCAGGCTGGGGGTGGCTTCGGTCCAGACCTGCACCGCACCGGCCTGTGCACCGGCGTGGCGCTGGGCGTTGTCCAGCAGGTTCACCAGCACGCGGCGCAGGTGGGCGTCGTCGAACCGCACCCAGGCCTGGCCCGGGGCCTCGCCCGACAGCACCGGGGCGCGGCCGTGCTGCCGGGCCCAGTCGTCGCAGGCCTCGCGCACGCTGGCCTGCAGCGGCAGGCGTGGCGGCTGGCGCTGGCCTGCCGGCTGGGTGCGCGCCACGTCCAGGATGTCGTCCACGGTCTGGGCCAGGCGTTGGGCGTTCTGCTGCACCAGAGTGCTCAGCCGCCGCTGGGCCGGCGCCTGCAGCTCTTCGTCGAGCAGGGCATTGGCCTGCATGATGGCGGCCAGCGGGTTGCGGATCTCGTGTGCCACCGCCACCGACAGGCGCCCCATGGCCGCCAGCTTCTCGGTGCGCAGCCGTGCCTCCATCTCGCGCAGGTCCTGCAGGAACATCACACACAGGGTTTCGCTGCCCGGGGCCTGGGTCGGGGTCAGGCGGGTGCGCGCGCGCAGGAGCTGCGGGTTCTGGTGGGGTTCGCCGATCCGCAGGTCCTGCTGCAGGGGCGCGCGCTCCTCGGGCGTGTGGCCCTGGGCGAAGGCGCGCTGGGCGAGTTGCAACAGCGGTTGCCAGGACGGCCGGGCACTCAGCACGAACGGTGCCGGCGGCACCTGCTCCTGGGGCCCGAGCAGCAGGCGTGCGGCCGGGTTGGCCGCGCGCACCACGCCCTGGGCGTTGACCACCAGCACACCGTCGTTGAGGCCGTCGATCACCAGTTCGTTGACCTGGGTCTGCAGCCGGGCGGCGCGCGCGTGGCGCAGCGCCGCATGCTGCTCACGCGCCAGCCGGCTGGCCAGCTGGTTGGCCAGCAGGGCCACAGCGAAGAAGCCCAGGCCGGTCAGCCCCGCCTGGGTCAGGCGCGAGGGGGCGTCGGTGGGGGTCAGGGCCATCCAGCCGGCCTGCCACAGCAGCAGCAGGCTGGCGGCCGCCGCCACGCCCAAGGCCAGCAGGCGCGAACCCAGCACGGCGGCCTGCAACACCGGCAGTGCAAACAGCAAGGTGTAGCTGACCGGGTGGATCTGCAGCAGCTGCAGTGCAGAAAAAGCCAGCAAGTCGGCCAGCAGTGCGGCACGCAGGGGCCAGCGCGCCGCAGCGTGTCGCGGATGGGTCAGGGCCACGCTGGCCAAGTAGGCCAGGGCCACGCCGAGCATCCAGCCGTGGCGGCGGGTTTCCAGGTCGTCCACACTGACCTGCAGGGCCTGCAGCACCACCAGCACCACGGCCACCATCCAGCGGGCGCCCTGCAAGCCGCGCCACAGGCGGTCGGTGTCGGGCTCGTGGCCCCAGCGCGTGAGGGGGGGCAGGCCTTCGGGGCCTGGGTCGAGGGCGGCGTCCGGGCCGAACCAGGAGGTGGGGGGAGCCGCGTCGCGTGCGCGCGCCATGTCTCAGCCCTCGGCCTGGCGGCGGTGTTCCGGGCTGCAGTAATGGCCGCGTGCGCCGGCCAGGGCATCGGTCTGGGGCAGGTGCAGCGCGCAGACTGCGCAGCGCACCATGGCCTGTGGCACCTCTGGTGGTGGCTTGCGCGAGGGCGGGGCGCTGGCCTCGGGTGGGGGTGCCGACAGCCGGCCCTGGCGCCACAGCCAGAGCACCACCAGGATCACAACCAGCAGCACCAGGTATTTCATGCGCCGCGCCCCAGCACCACCTCGAGCACGAAGCGCGAGCCCACGTAGGCCAGCAGCAGGAAGGCGGCCCCCAGGTAGAGCACGCGCACGGCCTTGCGGCCGCGCCAGCCGAAGCGCAGGCGCCCGACCAGCAGGGTGGCGAAGGTCAGCCACGACAGCACCGAGAACACAGTCTTGTGGCCCACGCCGGCGCTGCGCGTGAAGGCCGTGCCGTACAGGGTTTCGCCGAACAGCCAGCCGGCCAGCAGGGTGCCCGAGAGCAGCACGAAGCCGGCGCCGACGAAGCGGAAGGTCAGTCGCTCCAGGGTCAGCAGCGGGATGCCGCTGTGCGGGTCGGCCGCCACGCGGATCTGCTTTTCGGCGTGGGTCATGAGCGCGGCGTGCACCACCGCGGCGGCAAACAGGCTGTACGACGCGATGCCCAGCGCCCAGTGCAGTGGCAGCCAGGGGGAGGCGGCGGCGTGCAGCGGCTGGCCCGGGAACAGCAGGGCCAGCAGCACGGTGGCAGCACCCAGGCCGGCCAGCGCCCAGCGTGCGCGCAGCTGCGGGAACACATGGCTCTCGACGGCGTAGACCGTGAGCACCAGCCAGGCCGTGACCGACAGCGCCGGCGCGAAGCCGAAGTGCGCGGGCGAGGCCAGCAGGCCATGCGCCAGCACCGCCAGGTGCAGCAGCCAGGCCAGCCACAGCAGCCAGCGCGCGCTGGCCGCTGGCAGGCGCGCGGCCAGCGCCGCCGGCACGGCGTAGGCGGCGGCCGCGGCCAGGCCCAGGGCCACACTGGCGGAAGAGGCAGTCGCTAAAATCATGGGGACAGTTTAGCGTTTCGCTAACCCCGCACGCCCTGCTGGCCGCCCGCCAGCCAACCTTTGCAGCGGCCACCGCTGCCCCCTGCCCATGGCCTCCGCCCTCACCGACAAACTCTCGCGCCTCGTCAAGGAAATCCGTGGCCAGGCGCGCATCACGGAATCCAACGTCAACGACATGTTGCGCGAGGTGCGCATGGCCCTGCTGGAGGCCGACGTGGCCCTGCCGGTGGTGCGCGACTTCATCGCCCGCGTGAAGGAGAAGGCGCTGGGCCAGGAGGTGCTGGGCTCGCTGTCGCCGGGCCAGGCGCTGGTGGGCATCGTCAACCGCGAGCTCGCCGCCACCATGGGCGAGGGCGTGAGCGACATCAACCTCGCCGCCCAGCCGCCGGCGGTGATCCTGATGGCCGGCCTGCAGGGCGCGGGCAAGACCACCACCACGGCCAAGC
>CAZKDU010000256.1:0-3299 GCA_964551485.1 uncultured Burkholderiaceae bacterium | reverse complement strand
CGGGTTGATGGCCTTCATCTTGGCCATGCTGGCGTAGGCCTTGGCGTTGAGCCAATAGAACGCCACCTTGAGCAGCACCACCAGCGCCACGATGGCCCAGCCCCAGTTGCCCAGCAGGGTGTGCAGCTTGTCGAGCAGCCAGTACAGGGGCTTGGCCAGGATGGTCAGCCAGCCGTAGTCCTTGACCAGCTCCAGGCCTGGGGCCAAGGCCTCCAGGGTCTTTTCTTCCTGCGGGCCGGCGAAGAAGCGCGCGTCCACGGCCTTGCTGGCGCCGGGCTCGAGCGTGCCCAGCGGGGTGATCATGCCCACGGCGTAGAGGTTGGTGTCGACCTTGCGCATGAACAGCTCGCGCGGCGTGCCGTCGGGCAGCAGCCAGGCGCTGGCGAAGTAGTGCTGCACCATGGCCACGTAGCCGTTGCTGGCCTGCTTCTCGATGTCGACCTTGTTCTTCTCGATGTCGCTGAACTCGACCTTCTGGTACTTCTTGGCCTCGGTGTACACGGCCGGGCCGGTGAAGGTGGAGTAGAACGAGGATTCGCCGGCCGGCTTGTTGCCGTCACGCACCAGCTGCAGGTAGAGCTGCGGGGCCACCGGCACGCTGCCGGTGTTGACGACCTCGTGGCGCACCGCGAAATCGTAGGCGCCGCGCTTGAGGGTGTAGGTCTTGGCCAGCTTCACGCCGCCCAGGTCGGCCGACTCGAAGCGCACCACCAGCTCGTTGCTGCCGTCCTTGAGCGTGCGCTCGCCGGGCACGGCGGTCATGGGCGTCTTGTGGGTGGGCAGGGCCGTGCCGGCGGCGCCGATCAGGCCGGTCTGGGCCACGTAGACGCGGGTCTTGCTCTCGTCAAGCAGCAGCATGGGCTGGGTCTTGTCGCCCACGTCGTTGTGCAGGGCCAGCTCGGCCTGCACCAGCGAGCCGCCTTCGGTGTCGAACGCCAGCTTGAGCACGTCGGTGCTGACCTGCAGGCGCTGGCGCGGGGCGCCGGCCGGGCTGGCCGCCGTGGTGGTGGCGGGCAGGGCGGCGCCGCTGGCGCTGGGCACACCCGAGGTTGATGCCGCCGGCACCGAGGCCGTGGGCACGGCGGCCGACGCCGGTGCCTGGGCCGAGGCCTGGGACTGGCCCGGGCTGGGGAAGAAGGTGGGTTTGTGGCCGTTGTGCACCTGCCACTGGTCCCAGAGCAGCACCATGGAGAAGCCAAAAATCACCCACAGGATGGTGCGGCGAATGTCGTTCATGAGTTTTTCTTCGGAGAGGAATGGAACAGGGTGCGCGGGAACAACCGCGGCGCCTCGGCGGGCACGGGGTCGTGCCCGCCGGCACACCAGGGCTGGCAGCGCGCCAGCCGCTTCAGGGTCAGGTAGCTGCCGGCTGCCGCGCCATGCGCCTGCAACGCCTGCAGAGCATAAACCGAACACGTGGGCTCAAAACGGCAGGCCGAGCCCAGCCAGGGGCTGAGCAGCAGTCGGTAGCCCCGGACCAGGGCCATCAGCAGAGTGCGCATCAGCAGGGGCCTTCAACGGCCGGACCGGACTGGGCTGAGGTGGTGCCGGCCGCCGCCAGCGCACGCTCGAACAGCTGCTGCAGCTCCAGGCGCACGGCGCGCTTGAGCCGCTCGGAGCTGGCGCTGACGAACTGGCTGCGCTCGAAACCGGCGCGCAGGCGCACCACGTGGGCGGCCGGCGGCAGGCGGTCCTGGTAGCCGGCGCTCACTGCGTGGATCTGGCGCTTGATGGCGTTGCGCGTGACGGCGCGGCGGGCCCAGCGCTTGGGCACCATGGCCCCCAGCCAGGGCTGGAGCGGCTGGGCCGCGGGCTGAACGAACAACAGGGGGACCGGGCTGGCGGCGGACGCAGCCACGCTGCCGGCGGTAGGCAGGCTCAGCTGGTGCAGCGCAAAGTGAGGGGTGCGAGACACCGGGCGACCTGCCAGCACGGCCTGGAACTGGGCGCGGGTCTTGAGCCGTTGCACGTGGTCCCCGGTCGGCCTTCAGGGCCACCGGGGGCGAGCCCCGGGTTCCCGTGGTCTGGAAAGGATGGCGAGAAGCCGGCGCAGGCTCAGACGGCCAGGCGCTTGCGGCCCTTGGCGCGGCGGGCGTTGATGACGGCGCGGCCACCGCGGGTCTTCATGCGGACCAGGAAGCCATGGGTGCGGGCACGGCGCGTCTTGGAAGGTTGGTAGGTGCGTTTCATGATGAGGTCCTTGAACGGGTTCTGAGAATCCAGCACCGCACCGGCACAACCCGCGGCCACCTGGGGGCCGACAGGGCCTGGCGCGCCGGCACCAGTGCAATTGCCCTGAACACTTTTCAGGGAAACCCATGATTATCACAAACTTCCGGGCCGCCGGCAAGGCCATCGCGCACCGGCCGGCCACACCGCTGTTGCCCAGGGGGTGCTTTGCCCACATGTGGATAAATTCTGAATAATCTAGAATGGGTGGCCATGCCAAGAACAACTATCCACAGAAGTTACTACCACAATGAGTGAGGGACCGCAAGCCATGGCCACCCCCCCGGACAGCCCGGGCGCCGGCCACAGCCTCTGGCAGGCCTGCATCGACCAGCTGGCGCAGGAACTGCCCGAACAACAATTCAACACATGGATCCGGCCGCTCTCGGCCCAGGTCAGCGACGATTTCTCCCGGGTCACGGTGTTCGTGGCCAACCGCTTCAAGCTCGACTGGGTGCGGGCCCAGTACGCCGCGCGCATCGTGGCCCTGCTGGAAAAGCTCTATGGTCAGCCAGTGCAGCTTGAGTTAGCGCTTGCTCCTCGGGAAACAGTGGCACGGCCATCGTTTGCACCCAGTCTGCCAGAGCCGGGTTCGGGCCTGCCCGAGCCTGCGGCCCCGGCCGACGAAGCCGCCAACGGCTTCAAGAGCCGGCTCAACACCGCCCTGACCTTCGACACGCTGGTGGAGGGCACGGCCAACCGCATGGCGCGCGCCGCCGCCATGCACGTGGCCGGCACGCCCGGCCACCTGTATAACCCGCTGTTCATCTACGGCGGCGTGGGCCTGGGCAAAACCCACCTGGTGCACGCAGTCGGCAACCGGCTGCTGGCCGACCGCCCGGACGCCAAAGTTCTCTACATCCATGCTGAGCAATTCGTCTCCGATGTGGTTAAGGCGTACCAGCGGAAAACCTTCGACGAGTTCAAGGAACGCTACCACTCGCTCGACCTGCTGCTGATCGATGACGTGCAGTTCTTTGCCAACAAGGACCGCACGCAGGAGGAGTTCTTCAACGCCTTCGAGGCGCTGCTGGCAAAGAAGAGCCACATCGTGATGACCAGCGACACCT
>CAZKDU010000255.1:0-3306 GCA_964551485.1 uncultured Burkholderiaceae bacterium | reverse complement strand
GGGGCTGCGGCGGCCGGCAGGCCCTCGACCTCGCGCATGATGCGGCCGGCCTCGGCCGGCTTGGTGTGGGTGATGTAGATGGGGTAGGGGATCTGCGGCGCCATCGCGGCAAGTTCGTTGGCCAGCAGGTGCGGCGACAGGTGCAGGCTGAGCTCGGCCACGTCCTGCTCCTGGTTGCTGAAGGCGGTTTCGATCACCAGCATGCTCACCGGCAGCTGATTGACACGCCGCCAGAATGCCGGGTTGGGCCCGGTGTCGCCCGAGAACACCCAGCAGGCCCGGGCGTCCTGGACGGCATACCCCACGGCCGGTACGGTGTGGATGGCCGGCAGGGCCTCGATGCGCTTGCCCAGCACGGTCAGGGGCTGGCCCACGGCCAGCGGCAACAGCTCGATCCAGGGCCGCTCGGGCGTGGGGATGCGCGTGAAATCCGGCCAGATGGTGTTGTTGAACACATGGGCGCGCAGCGCCGCCAGGGTCTCGGGCAGGGCATGCACCTGCACCGGGGCAGACCGGTGGCTGGCCACGGCGTCGATCATCAGCGGCAGCGCGGCCACGTGGTCCAGGTGCGCGTGGGTGAGCAGCACATGATCGATGCCCTGCATCTCCTGCAGCGTCAGGTCACCCACGCCCGTACCGGCGTCCACCAGCAGGTGGTCATCAACCAGGAACGAGGTGGTGCGGCAGTCGCGGGCGATGGCGCCGGAGCAACCCAGCACACGCACTTTCATGAAAACGGTCTCCTGCAAACGGGCCTGGCCAGCGAGCACCGCCAACCAGGTCAGAGAACGCTGCCGACATTTCCTTGCATGGGGCCAGCGCGTTCCAAGGCGTTGAGACTACACGCGCCGCCCTTGGCGGCCAAGGACATTTTTGGCGAATCAGCCCTGCACGAACTGCAAGCGGGTTTCGGCCAGCTCGAAGACGTCGCCGTTGCGCAACAGCACCGGGCCCGCCGCAGCCAGGGGCTGGCCGTTGAGCAGGGGCGGCGAGCCGCCTTCCAGGTGGCTGAGCAGGTACCCCTCGGGCTGGCGCGTGACCAGGGCCACCGCGCCCCCCGGCTTGCCCAAGGTCGTGACCTCCTTGACCAGACTGACCTCGCGCCCCACCGCCACGCCCGAGAGCACCTTCAGCAGGGCCGGGCCAGGGTCGCGCACGGCAGCCAGCGCTGAAGACGCGGCGGGCTCGGCCAGAAAACGGATCTTGTACTTGCCGATCTCGATGCTGTCGTTGTGCTGCAGTGCATGGCGCGCCACGGCCTGGCCGTTGACGTAGGTGCCATTGGTGCTGCGCAGGTCCTCGATCTGCACCTCGGCGCCGCTCATCTGCAGCACGGCGTGCTCACCGCTGACCGCCAGGTTGTCGATGACGATGTCGTTGTAGGGCCGGCGCCCAAGGGTGGTTCGCGCCTGCGTGAGCTGGACTTCTTGGGTCACGACCCCATCAATTGACACGACCAGCTTGGGCATGGCCTGCTCCTGTGGAAATGAACGAGCGTGCAGAGGCCGCCATTATTGCCGCAGCCAACGGGTCAACAAACCCGGGCGCGGCACGGCGCTGCGCGCACGCGCCAGCAGCACCGAAATGTTGTCGCGCCCGCCATTGGCATTGGCCGCGTCCACCAGGCAGGTGGCCAGTGTGTCAAGCGGGGCTTCGGTGGCCAGCAATTCGGCAATCTGGGCGTCGGACACCATGTCGGAGAGGCCGTCGGAACACATCAGGTACACATCATCGGGCTGCACCTGCTGCTCCTGCACGTCCAGCAACACGCGGTGCTCCACCCCCAGGGCACGGGTCAGCAGGTTGCGGTTGCTCGAAACAGCAGCTTGCTGCGGCGTCAGCAGGCCGGCGTCCACCTGCTCCTGCACCAGGGAGTGGTCGCGCGTGAGCAGCTCCAGCCGCCCCTGGCGCCAGCGGTAGCAGCGTGAATCGCCGATGTGGCCCAGCACCATGCAGTCGCCGCGAAAAGCGCTCAGGACCAGCGTGGTGCCCATGCCGCTGCAATGCGCGTTGGTGGCGGCCGTCCCAAAGATCGAGCGGTTGGCATGCGCCACCGAGTGCTCGAGTGCATGGCGCAGCTCACGCCCGCTGGCACGCTGCCCGTCCTCGCACAACCAGGCCGTGAGCTCGGAGTGGATCAACGAGGTGGCCATGCTGCTGGCCACCTCACCGGCGTTGTAGCCGCCCATGCCGTCGGCCAGGATCGCCAGTTGTGCGGCACCGTCGAACAGGACGGAGTCTTCGTTGTTGGCCCGGACCCGTCCTGGATCGGTGCGCGTGCAGAATTCGTAGTTCATGGTGTGTGTGCACGCCAATCCATGTGGCGTGGGCCGTGATGCACGCAGCCGCCGGCCGCGTCGGTCACGCAGACCCGAAGGTAGCAGAGCGCTGCACCGACAACAAGCGACTTTGTCACGCAAAGCCGCTTGGCATGCGCTCAGTGCGCCGCCGCGCGCCCGCGCGCCTGCAGGGCCTTGCCCACCCCCACCACCAAGGCAGCACCGGCGGCAGCCGCCGCATGGTGCAGCCAGGGGTTGGCCGACACCACGTCTTGCAGTGCCACGTCGCTGGCCATGGTTTCCCCGCCGACCCAGCCGATCAGGGCTGCGCCGAGCGTCACGATGATGGGGAAGCGCTCCATGAGCCGGATCATCAGCGTGCTGCCGAACACCACCAGCGGGATGCTGATGGCCAGGCCCAGCACCAGCAGCAGCATGCTGCCCTTGGCCGCCGCCGCCACGGCGATGACGTTGTCCAAGCTCATCACGATGTCGGCCACGAGGATGGTGCGCACCGCCGCCATCAGGCCGCCTTTGCCCGCACCTTGCTCGCCGTCGCTGTCGTCCTCTTCTTCGAGCAGCTGCACGCCGATCCAGAGCAGCAGCAGGCCACCGACAATCTGAAGGAACGACAGCTCCAGCAGCTTGGCCGCCACCACGGTCAACAGCACGCGCAGCACCACGGCAGCACCCGAGCCGAACAGGATGGCCTTCTTTTGCTGCTCGGCTGGCAGCGCACGCGCGGCCAGCGCAATCACCACCGCGTTGTCACCCGACAGGATGATGTTGATCCAGATGATTTTGACCAGGCCGATCCAGAAATCGGTGTTCTGCAGGACATCCATGGGCGGGCTCCGGAGGTGCAAGTGAAAAAGCGCCCGGAACGACCGTTCCGGGCGCTTGGGCGCGGGGGCTGAACACAGTGTAGCGACGCCCAGGGCGCCGCGTGTTCGTGGTTTTGCTTAGAGCAATGCCTTGAGCAGCTTGCCCATCTCCGACGGGTCGCGGGTGACCTTGAAGCCGCACT
>CAZKDU010000254.1:0-3307 GCA_964551485.1 uncultured Burkholderiaceae bacterium | reverse complement strand
CGAGCTGCTGGTGCGCTACAACCACGTGGTGGTGCGCTACCACACCCACGACGTGCAGGGTCTGACGGCCACCGACTTCGCCTGCGCCGCCGCGGTGGACGCGCTGCTCGCCAGCGCTGCCCCATGAGCGCGCCGCAACTGGGCCGCGTGGTGGCCAGCCACGGCCGCCACTGCGTGGTGGAGACGCCGGACGGCCAGCGCCTGATCTGCCACCCGCGCGGCAAGAAGAGCCAGGCCGTGGTGGGGGACCTGGTGCGCTGGCAGGCGCCGCCGCCCGGCCAGGGCGACGAAGGCACGGTGGAGAAGGTGGAGCCGCGCCGCAACCTGTTCTACCGCCAGGATGAGATCCGCACCAAGTCGTTCGCGGCCAACCTCGACCAGGTGCTGATCCTGGTGGCGGCCGAACCCGAGTTCTCCGAGAGCCAGCTGTCGCGCGCCCTGATCGCGGCCGAGGCCGCCCACATCACGCCGCTGATCGCGCTCAACAAGAGCGACCTGGTGGAGCCGTTCGAGCGCGCCTGGGCGCGCCTGGGACCATACCGCCACATGGGCGAGGACGGCCGGCACTACGGCGTGCTGCCGCTGTCGCTGCGGCTGTCGGGCGCGGTCGACCGCGAGCACCTGCTGCGCCACCTGCAGGGCAAGACCACCCTGGTGCTCGGCCCCTCAGGCGCGGGCAAGAGCACGCTGATCAACCTGCTGGTGCCGGGCGCCCAGGCCCAGACCAACGAAATTTCGCAGGCGCTCAACTCGGGCAAGCACACCACCACCACCACCACCTGGTACTGGGTGGACGACGAGCGCCAGACCGCGCTGATCGACTCGCCAGGGTTCCAGGAATTCGGCCTGCACCACCTGCAGCCGACCCAGCTCGCGGCCTGCATGCCCGATCTGCGGCCGCACGTGGCGAACTGCCGCTTCTACAACTGCACCCACCTGCACGAGCCCGGCTGCGGCGTGCAGGCTGCAGTCAAATCAGCCCCTGGCCCTTGTGAAATCAGTGAATCGCGCTACAAAATCTATAGCGATCTATTCACCGAGCTGAGCCAGCCGCGGTACTGAAACGGTCCAATATCCAGGCGTCAGGATGCGCCAGGCCACGCAACGGGCCGTGTGGCCAAGTTGATTTCGGGCGCCAGGCGCCCCAGGGCCCGGCTCGCGTGGGGACCCGCGGCCCGGCCTCAGCCGAGCAGGCGCGCCATCGTCAGCAGGGCCAGCAGCACCATCCACATGACCACGGTGCGCCAGACCAGGCCCACGATCTGCGCCAGGTGCGCGATCTCGGGGGCACGGCCTGGGGTGGACTCGCTGCCAGTTAGTGGCATCAGGCCGCTGTCGGGCACGCCCGAGCTGGCGCGCAGGGCCTCGCCACCGAGCCGGATGTTGATGGCACCCGAGGTGGCCGAGAGGATCACGCCGTCGTTGTCATTGGGAAAGCGCTGCGCATGGTGGCGCCAGCAGTCGATCGCCTCCTCGAAGCTGCCGACCACGGCAAAACCCAGCGCCGTCACGCGCGCGGGCAACCAGTCGATCCACTGCCAGGCGCTGCTGGCGGCGTGTTTCAGCGTCGGGCTGACCGGGGCGCTTTCCAGGCTCTTGCGAAAGCGCCAGTAGCGCGCCACGAATTCGCTCATGCGGTAGAAGGCGGCCCCGGTAGGGCCCAGGCCGAAGGCGGCCAGCACCGAGAACCAGATGATCACGCCGAACACATGGCGGTGCGCCGCCAGCACCGAGTACTCGATGACATGGCGCACCAGCTCGCTGCGCGGCAGGTCGCCCACGTCCACCTGCTGCCAGTCGGCCAGCAGCTCACGCGCGCGCGCCTCGTCGCCGGCGTCGAGCGCATCACGGATGTCGGTGAAGTGGTGGCTGAACTGGCGAAAGCCCAGCGAGACATAGAGCACCACCACGCTCCAGAGCACGGCCACGGTCCAGCCCAGGGTCAGCACCAGCAACCAGTGGATGGCCAGGGCCGCCAGCGAGGGGCCGAGCACGGCCAAGCCCCAAACCACCCAGCCGTGGTGCGACTTGCCGGCGTCGAAATTGCGGCTGACCCAGCGGGTCCAGGCGCGCAGGCGCGCATGGATGGGGTTGTCGGCGGCCAGCGGGCGCGCCTGCTCGATCAGCAGCGCAAACAGGATGGCGAAAAAGCTCATGCGGCAATCATAGCGGCCGGCGCTCAGTCCCCATGCCGTGCCCCCGCCGGCGGCCTGAACGCGCTGCTCGGCCCGGGCCTGCTCAGGCCACTAGGAACCGGTAGAGGTTGCGCAGCATGCCTGCGGTCGCACCCCAGATGAAGCGCTCGTGGGCGCCGTCGTGGTAGGGCATGGAGAACCATTCGCGCAGCTCGGGGCCGGCACCGCTGTCCCAGCGCACCTGGTGGCGGCGGTGGTTGGCCGGGTCCAGCACGAAGGCCAGCGGCACCTCGAACACCGAGGCCACCTCGTCCGGGTTGGGGCGCAGCACGAAGCCCGGCTGCACCAGGGCCACCACCGGGGTGACGATGAAGGAGCTGCCGGTCACGTAGACCGGCAGCTCGCCGATCACCTGCACCCAGCCCGCGCCCAGACCCACCTCTTCCTCGGCCTCGCGCAACGCAGCCGCGGCCGCACTGGCGTCGCCCGGGTCGACCTTGCCGCCGGGAAAAGCGACCTGACCCGAGTGGGTGGACAGGTGGGCCGTGCGCTCGGTCAGCAGCAGCATGGGCTGCTCGCGCTGCACGATGGCCACCAGCACCGCAGCCTGGGCCGGGGCGCGGTCGGCAAAGCGCTTTTCGCGCAGCACCTCGGGTTGCCAGGCCGGCGGCGCGGCGAAACGCTGGCGCAAGGCCTCGGGCGCCAAGCGCTCGGGGGCCACGACCGGCAGGTGGGCGCCGGTGTCGAGCACCGGGATCTGGCGTGGGTCGAACGGTGGGATCTGGGGCACGGTGGTCCGATGATCGCAAAAAACAAAGCCGCCCGAGCGCGAGGCTGTGGGCGGCTGAAAGCGGGCGACGGGGCCGGCTTATTGGGCGGTGGCGGTGGCCTTGCCCGGCAGCTTTTCCTTGATGCGGGCCGACTTGCCGCTGCGGCTGCGCAGGTAATACAGCTTGGCGCGGCGCACGTCACCACGGCGCTTGACTTCGATGCTGGCGATCAGCGGGCTGTAGGTCTGGAACGTGCGTTCCACGCCTTCGCCGCTGGAGATCTTGCGCACGGTGAAGCCGCTGTTGAGGCCACGGTTGCGCTTGGCGATGACCACGCCTTCGTAGGCCTGCACGCGCTTGCGCGTGCCTTCGACCACGTTGACGTTCACGATGACCGTGTCG
>CAZKDU010000253.1:0-3320 GCA_964551485.1 uncultured Burkholderiaceae bacterium | reverse complement strand
GAGCGCTGCATCGTCATCACCGCGCACGGCTCGGCCGAGAGCGCGGTCGAGGCCCTGAAGGCCGGCGCCTTCGACTACCTGACCAAGCCCGTGGACCTGCGCCAGTTCCGCCAGGTGGTGGCTGCCGCCCTGCACAGCAGTGCGCTGCCACCGCGTGGCCCGCGCCCCAACCCGTCCACGGCCCTGGCCTCCATCACCTCGGCCCAGGCCGCACTGGGCCGCCTGGTCGGTGACTCGCCGGCCATGCGTGCAGTGCGCGAGCGCATCACCAAAGTGGCGCGCAGCATGGCGCCGGTGCTGGTGCGCGGCGAGTCTGGCACCGGCAAGGAGTTGATCGCACGCGCCGTGCACGCCTGCAGCCACCGCCCGGGCGGCCCGTTCGTCGCGGTGAACTGCGGGGCCATTCCCGACAACCTGATCGAGGCCGAGTTTTTCGGCGCGCGCAAGGGCGCCTACACCGGTGCCGCCCAGGACCGCGAGGGCTATTTCCAGGCTGCGCATGGCGGCACCCTGTTCCTCGACGAGATCGGCGATCTACCCCTGGCCATGCAGTCGCGCCTGCTGCGCGCCATCCAGGAACGCGTGGTGCGCCCGCTCGGCGGCGCCCAGGAGGAGCCGGTGGACGTGCGCATCGTCAGCGCCACCCACCGCGACCTGGCGGCCGACGTGTCGGCCGGGCGCTTCCGCCAGGACCTGTACTACCGCCTCAACGTGATCGAGGTGCTGTCGCCGGCGCTGCGCGAACGCCGCGACGACCTGCCGGCCCTGTGCGCCGCGCTGCTCGGCAAGATCGCCCAGGAGTCGGGCCAGCCCGCACCCGTGGCCTCGCCCGAGCTGCTGACCCAGTTGCAGGCGCACCCGCTGAGCGGCAATGTGCGCGAACTCGAAAACCTGCTGCACCGCGCCGTGGCCCTGCACGACGGCGGCCCGCTGCAGCTCGACACCGAACCCGCCGCAGCCGTGCCCGGCCATGTGCCGCCGACCACCCCGGCCCCGGTGCCCGGCACCGCACCGGTGGCCGTGCCAGAGAACCTGCAGAGCTACCTCGACCAGCAGGAGCGTGAGGTGCTGCTGCAGGCCCTGCAGGCCACCGGCTTCAACCGCACCGCGGCTGCGGCCCGCCTGGGCCTGAGCCTGCGCCAGATCCGCTACCGCATGGCGCGCCTACAGATCGCCGCACCGCCCGAACCGGAGACCCCCGATGGCCACGCCTGAGTCCACCGATGACACGCCTGCGCTGTGGCAGGCCGGCTGGTACCGCTTCGCGCGGCGCCTGGACTCGCCCAACTTCGGCCCGCGCCCGGCACCGGGCCAGGTCGAGTTGATCGTGCTGCACTCGATCAGCCTGCCGCCCGGGGTCTATGGCGGCGACGAGGTGCAGCGCCTCTTCACCAACCAGC
This sequence comes from uncultured Burkholderiaceae bacterium, assembly GCA_964551485.1. Lineage (GTDB taxonomy): Bacteria > Pseudomonadota > Gammaproteobacteria > Burkholderiales > Burkholderiaceae_C > CAZKDU01. Next base: position 1,920 of record CAZKDU010000253.1, on the reverse strand, counting down.
TCGACCCGCAGGCCCACCCGTACTTCGCGCAGATCGCCGACCTGCGCGTGTCGGCGCACTTTTATGTGCGGCGCGACGGCACGCTCTGGCAATTCGTGAGCTGCGACCAACGCGCCTGGCACGCCGGGGTCTCGCACTACCTGGGCCGAGACAACTGCAACGACCACTCGGTGGGCATCGAGCTCGAGGGCCTGGAAGGCGAGCCGTTCGAGGCCCCCCAGTACGAGACCCTGGCCAGCCTGTGCGCGGCCCTGGCCCAGCACTACCCGGTGCACCACGTGGCCGGCCACGAGCATGTGGCGCCGGGCCGCAAGCTGGACCCCGGCCCAGGCTTCGACTGGCCCAGGCTGCAGGCCGCACTGGCCTGGCCGGATCAGGACTTTCCCTCGGGTGTGCTGCCCTCCCCCATGCCCCTGCACAGCTGAACCCCGGCCGCCGCACCAGTGCGGCGGCGCAGCAAGCATCAGCGGCCTCGCGCCACAGGCCAGGCTGCATGCGGCCCGGCGCCCCAAAACCTGCTGCAAGGCGCGCGGGGATTGGACTTTCTTTCACAAACCCAGGCACCATCAGGCACGGCTGCACATGGCCTTGCCAAACCCCGGAACCACCGGTCCGATTCATGCATTTTTCAGGCCGCCATCCATGAAAGCCCAAAAGGCACGGATACACTACCGGTAGTGGCTTGAATTGCCGAGACACCCTAGATATAGTGTGTCTCCATGTCAGCGCAGCCTGGGGATGAAAGCACAACCCCAGCGTCTGCCCAGCCCGCATCTCCCCATAAGCCAAGCAACAAAGAGGACACCATGCAGATTGCTCCCGACACCCTTTCCACCGGCCATGCCAGTCCCCCGTTCGTCCCGGCGGGCGAGGCGCCACGCACCTCGGTGAACAGCGCCTTGGCCCACTACCAGATCATCCGCCGCAACGGCGCGGTGGTGCCGTTCGAGCCCGGCAAGATCGCCGTGGCCATGATGAAGGCCTTCCTCGCCGTGCACGGCACGCAGGGCGCGGCCTCGGCCAGCGTGCGTGAGACCGTGGACGGCCTGACCCAGGCCGTGGTGCGCGCCCTGGTGCGCTCGCGCCCCGGCGGTGGCACCTTCCACATCGAGGACGTGCAGGACCAGGTCGAGCTCGGCCTGATGCGCGGCGGCCACCACGAGATCGCACGCGCCTATGTGCTGTACCGCGAGCGCCGCACCCAGGAGCGCGCTCGCCAAACCGAGCAGAAGGCCCCGGCCACCCCCACGCTGCACGTGGTCGACGCCGGCCAGCGCGTCCCGCTGGACCTGGACCGCCTGCAGGCCCTGATCGTGTCGGCCTGCGCCGGCCTGGGCGAAGACATCCGGCCCGAGCCCATCGTGGCCGAAACCATGCGCAACCTCTACGACGGCGTGCCCATCGGCGAGGTCTACAAGGCCTCGATCCTGGCCGCCCGCACCCTGATCGAGAAGGACCCGGACTACACCTACGCCACCGCGCGCCTGCTGCTGCACACCATCAACAAGGAGGTGCTGGGCCAGGAGGTGACGCAGGCCGAGATGGGCACGCACTACGCCGACTACTTCCCGCAGTTCATCAAAAAGGGCGTGGACGCCGAGCTGCTCGATGAGAAACTCATGCAGTTCGACCTGGCCCGCCTGGGCGCCGCGCTCAAGGCCGACCGCGACCTGAAGTTCGACTACCTCGGCCTGCAGACCCTGTACGACCGCTATTTCCTGCACGTCAAGAAGACCCGCATCGAGCTGCCGCAGGCCTTATTCTTGCGCGTGGCCATGGGCCTCTCACTCAACGAGATCGACCGCGAGGCCCGCGCCATCGAGTTCTACGAGGTGCTGTCCTCGTTCGACTTCATGAGCAGCACGCCGACGCTGTTCAACAGCGGCACGCTGCGCTCGCAACTCTCCAGCTGCTACCTGA
>CAZKDU010000252.1:0-3332 GCA_964551485.1 uncultured Burkholderiaceae bacterium | reverse complement strand
ACTTGCCGTCGATCCACTGGCCCTTCGTCACCGAGACCGCCACCGACAGCGTGCGCTTGGCTGCGTCCTGACCAATCACGTAGTTGTCAAGGTTGGCCTTGATCTCGGACGGAGCGGGCAGGTCGCCGCGCGCCTCGCGCGGGCTGTCGGCAGGCGGCAGCTCATCGCGGATGATCTCGTTGCACAAATCGATGCATTCGTCACAGATAAAGACCGACGGACCGGCGATCAGCTTCTTGACCTCGTGCTGGCTCTTGCCACAGAAGGAGCAGTAGAGGGTTTTTTCGCTGGATGCGCCTTTTTTGTCGGCCATGTGAGAAACGCCTTGTTATACGTGCAAATCAGATGATAGCGAAATGTGCCCGCCTCACGGGCGCTTGGCGATCACTTGGTCCACCAGGCCATAGTCCTTGGCCTCGTCGGCCGACAGGTAATAGTCGCGTTCGGTGTCGCGCTCGATTTTCTCCAGCGGCTGGCCGGTGCGCTCGGCCAGGATGCGGTTGAGCTGCTCGCGCGTCTTGAGGATCTCGCGCGCATGGATCTCGATCTCGGTGGCCTGACCCTGGGTGCCACCCAGCGGCTGGTGGATCATGACCTTGGAGTTCGGCAGCGAGAAGCGCTTGCCCTTGGTGCCGGCAGACAACAGGAACGCCCCCATGCTGGCGGCCATGCCCACACACAGCGTGGACACGTCAGGCTTGATGAAATTCATGGTGTCGTAGATCGCCATGCCGGCGCTGACCGAACCGCCCGGTGAGTTGATGTAGAACGAGATGTCCTTGTCCGGGTTCTCACTCTCCAGGAACAACAGTTGGGCCACCACCAGGTTGGCAGTCTGGTCGTTGACCGGCCCCACTAGGAACACCACGCGCTCCTTGAGCAGGCGTGAATAGATGTCGTAGGACCGTTCGCCCCGCCCCGATTGTTCGATGACCATCGGGATCATGCCCAGGGCTTGTGTGTCGAGTGCGCTCATGAATGCTCCAGAAGATGGGTCTCACTGTACCCAAAAATGAAATGGGGCTTGTCGCCCGGACTGCAAGCCCGGCACAAGCCCCGAAGTCAGGATGTCGAGCAGACCTGGGTCAGGCTTGGCCCATCAGCTCGTCGAAGGACAGGGCCTTGTCGACGACCTGGGCTTTGGCCAGCACGAACTCGGTCACGTTGTTCTCGATCACCACAGCCTCGACCTCGGCCAGGCGGCGGTTGTCTTGCTGGTACCAGCGCACCACCTCTTCAGGCTTCTCGTAGCTGGCGGCCAGCTCGTCGATGTGGGCCTTGATCTGGTCGGCCTTGGCGTGCAGCTCGTTGGCACGCACCAGCTCGGCCACCACCAGGCCCAGGCGCACGCGCTGCTCGGCCTGCGGGCGAAACACGTCGTCGGGGATCGGGGCCTTGTCAGCGTCCTTGATGCCGCGCTGCTTCAGGTCGGCACGGGCACTCTCCACCATGCGGTCGATCTCAGCCTGCACGCTGGACTTGGGCAGGTCCAGTTCGGCCTTGGCCACCAGGGCATCCATCACGGCCTGCTTGTTGCGGGCCATCAGGCGGAACTTGACTTCGCGTTCCAGGTTCTTGCGGATGTCGGCGCGCAACGCTTCCACCGTGCCCTCGGCCACACCGAGCTGCTTGACGAAGTCGCCATCGACCGCAGGCATGTTCGGGGCTTCGACACGGATCAGGGTCACCAGGAAGTCGGCCTGCTTGCCGGCCACGTCCTTGCCATGGTAGTCCTCGGGGAAGTTCAGCGGGAAGGTCTTGCTCTCACCGGCCTTCATGCCACGCACCGCATCCTCAAATTCCTTGAGCATCTGGCCTTCACCGACCAAATACTGGAACCCCTCGGCCTTGCCGCCCTCGAAGGGTTCACCGTCGATCTTGCCCTCGAAGTTCACGATCACGCGGTCGCCGTCCTGCACCACCTGGTCTGCAGCGCGCTCTTCGAACATGCGGCGCTGCTTGCGCAGGATCTCTACCGTCTTGTCGATGGCGCCATCGGTCACCTCGGCGCTGAACTTCTGGATCTCGGCCGTGCTCAGGTCACCGATCTTGACCTCGGGGTACACCTCGAACACCGCGTCGAAGCTCAGCTCGCCTTCGGCAGCGCCGTCCTTCTCGCTGATGCGGGGCTGGCCGGCCACGCGCAGCTTGGCCTCGTTGGCGGCGCTGGCGAAGGCCTCGCCTACCTTGTCGTTCATGACCTCGTAGTGCACGGAGTAGCCATAACGCTGGGCCACGATGCTCATCGGCACCTTGCCCGGGCGGAAACCATCCACCTTGACCTGGCGCGCCAGGCGCTTGAGACGGGAATCGACTTCCGACTGGATCACGCTGGCCGGCAGGGTCAAGGTGATCTTGCGTTCCAGTTTTTCCAGATTTTCGACAGTAACAGCCATTTGGATTCCTAGTTGGCTAGTGGGTGGAGGCATGCCACGGGCGGGCACTTTCCACACAGGTTTCACATGAGTGGTGCGCGGGGGGGGACTCGAACCCCCACACCATTGCTGGCGTCAGGACCTAAACCTGGTGCGTCTACCAATTTCGCCACCCGCGCGGGCTTCAACACAACACGACCGGCAGCGGCGGCTGCGCGCCGCCGAACCCCCGCGTGAAATTGGGTAACCGATGATTTTACCTTGAACCACCCGGCTTCCCGTGGACAGGGCCAGACCGCCGGGTGGTCCTGCCCTCAGACCACCAGGGTGTCGCGCCTGACGCGGAACCAGGCGGCGTACATCGCAGGCAAGGCCAGCAGGGTGAGCACGGTGGCCACGATCAGGCCGCCCATGATGGCCACGGCCATCGGCCCCCAGAACACGCTGCGCGACAGCGGGATCATGGCGAGCACGGCTGCTGCGGCCGTCAGCACGATGGGGCGCAGGCGGCGCACCGCCGATTCCACGATGGCGTCCCAGGCCGGCACGCCGCGCGCGCGGTCCTGCTCGATCTGGTCGATCAGGATCACCGAATTGCGCTGGATCATGCCCATCAGCGCGATCACCCCCAGCAACGCGACAAAGCCGAACGGCCGCCCCAGCAGCAGCAGCGCGCCAGCCACGCCGGCTATGCCCAGCGGACCGGTGAGGAACACCAGCATCGAGCGGCTGAAGCTGTGCAGTTGCAGCATCAGCAGTGTGAAGATCAGGAAGCCAGCCAAAGGCAGTCCTGCGACGATCGACCCCGACCCCTTGGAGCTTTCTTCGACCGCGCCGGCCACCTGGATCTTGTAGCCCGGCGGCCATTTGGCCTCCAGCGCGCGCAGTTGCGGCAACAGTTCGTTGGTCACCGTCGCGCCCTGCAGGCCCTCCACAATGTCCGACTGCACGGTGATG
>CAZKDU010000251.1:0-3332 GCA_964551485.1 uncultured Burkholderiaceae bacterium | reverse complement strand
CGTGCTCGGGGCGCAGGCGGTGGCGCGCGAGGTGCTCGCGCGCGGCGGGGCCGGCGTACAGGCGCAGGGCTTTCATGGGAGTGTGAACAAAAAGTGCATCCAGCCCTTGCAGGAACTGGAAAGTTTGCTCTCATTAGCATAGCAGAAAGGTGCGGCGCGCCGTCCACGACCGGGCCCCACCTGCCCCGTGCCGCGCCCGGCTGGCCCCGTGCCACGGCCACCGGTCTGCCGCGGACCGGCTCCGTGGCCTCTCCCAGCGCCACGCCGCACCGCGCACAGATTTGTGCCCAGCAGAGACAGGCCACTGCCCGCCGGAAGCGGCGGCACCGCGCCCCCGTTCCTACGATGCCCTGCAGCCCGCGCCGCGCCCCCGGTCGGCACCCGGGCAGCCATCGAAGTACACCAAGGAGACAGATTCCGTGACGTTCCATTGCACCCCTTCCCCTCGCCGGCCTTGGGGCCCGGGCGCCCCGTTCGCCAAGGCGGCCGCGCTGCTGCTGTCGGCCGCCGCGCTGCTGGCCGGCCCGGCCCAGGCCCAGCTGACCACGGTGGCCAATGGTGCCGCCGTGCCCGGCCTGAACCAGGCGGCAGGCCTGCTCAACGAACCACTGACCATGGTTCAGAAGGTGTTGTACGGCGGCCGCAACGACCCGTTTTATGACGTGACCGGCGTCTCCACCGCCGGCAAGAAGCCCGGTGACATCCTCAAGAGCCGAACCGTGCTGGCCCCTCACTTCCCAGAGGCCAGGGTCACACAGGTCATGTACGTCTCCACCGACGTCAACGGCAAGCTGGTGCCCGTGACCGGCACCGTGCTCGTGCCGACGCTGGATCTGAGTGGCCTGGTCAACCTGCCCCTTGGCAGCGTGCCCGGTGTGTTGCCGACCCTGCCCGGCGTGGGTGAAATTCTGGGGGCCAACATCGGTGTGCCCGTGGGGGGGCCCAAGTACACCCCCCGCCCCGTGGTGGGCATCACCCCGGGCACGCGCGGCATGGGCGACCACTGCGCGCCGTCGCAGGGCTTCAACATCACCACCATTTCACCGCTGATGGTCGACTACTCGGTGGCCGAGTACCACCAGCTGCTGCTGCGTGGCTGGGTCGTGGCCATCACCGACTACGTGGGCGGCGGCACCAAGCTGCCCGAAACCTACCTGGTCGGCCGCCCCGAGGGCAAGGCCGGGCTGGACGTGATCCGTGCCGCGCTGAACCTGCCGAACACCGGCGCCACCAAGGACAGCATGGTCGGCCTGACCGGCTACTCGCAAGGCGGCCAGGCCGCCGCCTGGGCGGCCCAGCTCCAGCCCAGCTACGCGCCCGAGCTCAACATGAAGGGCGTGGTGGCCGGTGGCGTGGTGACCGACATGCTGGACATCATGGACTACTTCAACCAGGGCAACTTGCTCGGCGCCGGCTTCATGCTGGCTGCACTGATCGGCATGGACAACGCCTACCCGGAACTCAGCCTCAAGACCTACCTGAAACCGTCGGCGCAAAAGCTCATGGAGGCCGTTCGCACCCAATGCGTCTACCAGGAACTGGCAGCCTACCCGGGCGTGCGCGCAGCCGACGTCACCAGCCCCGACGTGCTGCAACTGCCTGCGTGGCGGGCCCGCCTCAACGAGCAGCGCCTGGGCACCATGGCCCCCAAGGTCCCCACCTATGTGTACCACGGCACCCTGGACAACATCGTGCCCTTCCAGTTTGGCGAACGGCTGCGCAATGGCTGGTGCTCTCTGGGAGCCTCCGTGGAATTCCGCTCCGGTCCGTATGAGCACCTGCTGGGCATTTTCCTGGGCGCGCCCGGTGGCGTGCAGTTCCTGGCCGACCGGTTCGCCGGCAAGGCCGCCATCAGCAACTGCGGTGTGAACCCCAACGTGCCACGCTCATGAAGGCCATCGATTTCCGCGGCCCACCCCTGGTTCAGTGCACTGTGATGAAGGGTATGTGGGGTGGGCTGCGGAATTCTTCCGGCCTTGAGATGCTGGCGCCGCTGTGGCCCTGTACACCCGCCCCAGCGGCGCTCGATAATCAGGCCGCCGATTGATCGACCCACCATGCCAAACGCCAAGGCCGCTCCGAAGTCATTGCTTCAGCATGCCCTGTTGTTCGACAGGGACGGCCATCCCACGGATCGGCACTTGGCGCAACGCTCCAACGACTGGGACGAGATCGCGGCACTCAACCACCAGATCTACATGCCGTTTCGGGCCCGGCCGACCACCAAGGCCGCGCCCAACTCCTTTGCCTACACGTTCCAGATTGGTGGTTTTGGCCTGAGCCGGTTCCGCTACGGTTGCGGTGTGGTGCTGGACGACTTTGCCCCAGAGGTGGGCAGAGGCATTGTGCTCACCACCTTGCAAGGCAGCATCCGCCACCACAATGAAGTGGACACCGCTCACGAAGAGAGTTTTCTGGTGGACACCAGCCGCGCCGGCCGCTACATGATCGAGGGTCGCCCGGACCATTTGCAGCTCAACCTCACGTTCCACCACGACCTTGTGGCCGACCTCTACGAGCGCTGGCACGGCCTGCCCGCCGATGAAGGCATTTGGCGCCTCAAATTCAAGTTCGGCGGACCCGGCTCCAGCTGGCATTCACTGCTGGAGTACACCACACGCTGCATCGCCGAAATGCCCGACCAGGTGACCCACGGCCCGCTGGGCAAGCACCTGGAGGAAATGCTGGGCATGAACCTGCTGAGCCAGTGGAGCCAGCGCTTCGGCGACCCCACCCAGCGCCGCCCCGGCGCGCTGGCGCCGCGTTTCGTCAAGCAGGCCGAGGCTTACCTGCGCGAGCACGCCCGCGAGGCCCCCACGCTGACCGAGGTGGCCACCGCCGTGGGTGTGAGCGTGCGGGCGCTGACCGCGGGGTTTCGCAACTTCCGAGGCCACTCGCCCATTGCGCAGCTGCGCGAGCTGCGCCTGCAGGGCGTGCGCGCCGAGCTGCTGGCCGCACCGCCCGGGGCCACCGTGTGCTCGGTGGTGGCGGGCTGGGGCTATGTGAATCAGGGGGTGTTCGCCCGCGCCTACGAACAGCGCTTCGGCGAGCTGCCCTCGCAGAGCCTGCGGCGCCTGCGCCGCTGAGGGCGGGCACGGCCGCCTGCCCGTGCACCCCCGGGACCCCACGCTGCCCCGCCACCGCCCTGGGCCACCGATAATCGGGGGTCCGCGCCCTACCCAGCGCGCTTGATCTGCCCTGCCCCGCGCCGCGCGACCCCGTGGGCGCACGCGCCCAGCCCCACCCCACCATGCCGCCCCTGCTGCCAACCCGTGTGCTCTCCGTCCTCCCGCCGAAGACGCAGCTCAACACGCCCTACCCCACGACCGCCC
>CAZKDU010000250.1:0-3377 GCA_964551485.1 uncultured Burkholderiaceae bacterium | reverse complement strand
GACAAGCGGCAGCGCCAGCGCGCGCGCGGCCGCGATGTGCACCCGGAAGCGCTCGCGCTGCCAGGCCATGTCGGCCACGCTGCGGCCGTTCAGGCGGTAGTAGTCCAGGCCGGTCTCGCCGATGCCCACCACCTTGGGCCGCGCCGCACGTGCCAGCAGGTCGGCCAGGCTGGGCTCGGTCACGCCCTCGTTGTCGGGGTGCACCCCGACCGTGGCCCAGAGGTGGTCGTGGGCCTCGGCCAGCGCCTGGACCTGGTCGAACTCTTCCAGCGTGGTGCAGATGCACAGGGCCCGCGTCACGCGGGCCTCGGCCATGGCCTGGCGGATGGCCGGCCACTGCGCGGCGAGTTCAGGAAAGGTCAGGTGGCAATGCGAATCGGTGAACATGCAGGTGCAAATGGGTCGGCAAAGAGACCGCTGCGTCCGCGCCGCGGCCGGCGCGTCAGACGGTCTGGGTCGGGCGTTCCGAGGCCAGGTGGGCCCCCAGGATGTCCTCGATCTTGTAGCGCAGCTGGCGCGACTTTTCCTCGTTCGGGAAACGGATGCCGACGCCCTGGGTGCGGTGGCCGGCGGCACCGGCCGGCGTGACCCAGGCCACCTTGCCGGCGATCGGGTAGCGCTGCGGATCGTCGGGCAGGCTCAGCAGCACGTACACGTCGTCACCCAGGCGGTAGTTGCGGGTGGTGGGAATGAACAGCCCGCCTTCGGTGAACAGCGGGATGTAGGCCGCGTACAGCGCCGCCTTCTCGCGGATCGCGAGCTGGATCACACTGGGGCGGGTGGACGCGGTGGACGCAGGGGGCAATGGGCTCGACATGGGGGCGGTCCTGCTGCAGCCGCCTCAGCGGCGCAGCCAGGAAGGCACTTTGAACCGGATGATAACCAAATAGGCCACCACGTAGGACAGCACAAACAGCATGGTGAACATCATCAGGATGGCGGTGTGGTCCCAGAACAGCACAGCCGGGATCACCGAGAACAGCGCCAGGCTCCAGAGGTAGGGCGAGGTGCGGTTGTTGCGCGTGAGAATGCGCCGGGCGTGGTTGTCGTCAAACGCCACGCGCACGATGCGCCGGTACACCAGCTGGTGAAAATGCAGGGCGTCGGCCACCCCCGGTGATTCGCCCCGGACCACACGGCGGTACACCGAGAACAGCGTCTCCCAGACCGGGTAGATCAGCAGCAGCAGCGGGAACCAGGGCGACACCTGCGGGTGCCGCTGCACCAGGGTGATGCCCACCACCGACAGCGTCACCCCCCAGAGGTAGGCCCCGCTGTCGCCGGCGAAGATCAGGCCGCGTGGGAAATTCCAGACCAGGAAGCCGGCCGTGGCACCGGCCAGGCACATCGTCACCCCGGCGAGCTGCCGGTCTCCGACCTTGATACAGACCACCGCCAGCGCCAGCGACATCATCAGCACCACCGCGCCGGCCAGGCCGTTGTAGCCGTCGATGATGTTGAAGGCGTGCGGCAGACCGCTGACCGCCAGGAACGCCAGCGCCACCCCGGCCCAGGGCAGTGCGGCCCAGGAGGCATCGAGCCAGTCCAGCCCCAGGCGTGACACCGACAGGTGCAGCACGGAGCACGCCAGGAAGGCCGACACCGACGTGAACAGCAGGCGGTAGCTGACCGACACGCGCTGGGTCAGGTCTTCGTAGGCACCGATCAGCACCACCGGCAGGAACACCAGCAGCAGGTCGGCCACCAACGACCAGGTGAAGTTCACATTGGGCTGAAACCCCAGCCGCCCGCCCAACACCGCGGTGGCCATGCTTGACCCCAGGCCGATCAGCACCGCCAGACCACCGATGCGAGGGGTGTCACCGACGTGAAACCGCTGCGGCTTGGCCTGCCCATATTGCTTGGGGTGCTCACGCGCCAGGTGGACAAAGAAGAAGGCCATCACGAACGCCGTGAAGAAGCCGAACAAAGACAGTAAAACCATGGCTCAGATGCCTTGCTGTGCGCGGCCGTGCGCGCCATGCGCCAGCCGTTCCCGGGCGGGCACGCCCCTCATCGGCCGGCCCGCCCCGCCATGTTAAGGGTTTGCTGGGCACGGCCGACCAGGGCCTCGGCCATGAGGCCGGGGTTGAACGGGTGCTCCACACTGCGCTGCGCCTGCAGCAGCTCGCGCGACCAGGCCGCCAGCGCAGGCAGCGCCGGCGCCCCCAGGGCGGCCAGGTCGGCAGCGGCAAAGAAGCGCGGCGCCGCACCCTGGCTGCGGGCCAGCAGGTCGTGGCAGAGCTTTTGCAGGGCCGCCAGCAGCTGCGGCGCCGGCCAGTCGGCCACGGCCGCCACCTCACCGCGGGCCATGGCCCTGGGGAACAGGGCCCAGCCCTGCGCCGAGCCACCGGCCCGGGCCCAGCGCAAGGCGTCGTCGGGGCGGCCGCCGGTCGCGCGCAGCGCGGCCAGGGCCTCGGCCTCGCCCAGCCCCTGGGCCTGCAGCCAGGCCACGGCGACCTCGGGGGCAGGCCAGGCCAGGGCATGGCTCTGGCAGCGGCTGCGGATGGTGGGCAGCAGCAGGTGCGCGGCCTCGCTGGCCAGCACGAAGCGCAGGCCCGGGGCTGGCTCCTCCAGGGTCTTGAGCAGGGTGTTGGCGGCAATGCCGTTCATGCGCTCGGCCGGGTGCACCAGCACCACCTTGCCGCGCCCGCGCGCGCTGGTGCGCTGGGCGAAGCCCACCGCGTCGCGCAGTGCCTCGACGCGGATCTCGCGGCTGGGCTTGCGTTTCTTGTCGTCCAGTTCCTGCTGGGCTTTTTCGTCGAGCGGCCAGTCCAGCGCCGGCATCAGGGCCTCGGGCATCAGCACACACAGGTCAGCGTGGGTGCGCACATCCACCGCATGGCAGCTGCCGCACTGGCCGCAGGCCTCGCCGGTGTCGCCCGGAGCCTCGCACAGCCAGCTGCGCGCCAGCGCCAGCGCCAGCGGGTACTGGCCCAGGCCCGAGGGGCCGTGCAGCAGCCAGGCGTGGCCACGCTGGCGCAGCAGCTGCTGCAGCGTGGCCTGCTGCCATGGGGGCAGCTGGTCGGCGGGCCGGCGGCTGTCGGTGCGCGGGCCCTCGCTCATGCCGGCTCCACCGACGCCAGCAGACCTTGCAGGGCAGCGCCGCTGAGCCAGCCGCGCGCGGCCAGGGCCTGGCCCAGGGCTGTGCGCACCTGGTGGCGCGACTGGGCGGCGTCGATGCGCACGAAGCGCTGCGGCGCGGCGGCGGCGCGCGCCGCATAGGCCGCGGCCACCTGCTGGAAAAACGCCTGCGGCTGTGCCTCGAAGCGGTCGGGCACGCGCGCGCCGGCCAGGCGCTCGGCCGCCAGGGCCGGTGGCAGGTCGAACCACAGCGTGAGCACGGGCTCGTGCAGGCCGCCCTCGGGCCGGGCAGG
>CAZKDU010000249.1:0-3401 GCA_964551485.1 uncultured Burkholderiaceae bacterium | reverse complement strand
TGGAAGTCGTCGCGCTCCATCATGCGCGCCACGGTGTAGCGGCTGGCCAGCTGGATCATGCCGCGCGCGCCCAGGGCGTCGCACCATTCGCTGTTGTAGCGCAGCTCGGTCCGCTGGGGGTCGAGGATCTTGTCGGCCTGCGCGCGGTAGGTCTCGGCGTTGAGTTTGATCTGCTCGGCTGTCAGCGGCGGGCGGGTGGTGTTGCGGCCAGACGGGTCGCCGATCATGCTGGTGAAGTCGCCGATCAGGAAGATCACCTGATGGCCCAGGTCCTGTAGCTGGCGCAGCTTGTTCAGCACCACGGTATGGCCCAGGTGGATGTCGGGCGCGGTCGGGTCCAGGCCCAGCTTGATGCGCAGCGGCGTGCCACTGGCCTCGGCGCGCACCAGCTTCTTCAACCACTCGTCCTGCGGGATCAGCTCTTCGCAGCCGCGCAGGGTCACGGCCAGGGCGTCACGCACCCGGTCGGAAAGCTGGACATCGGGGGTTTCGCCCCAACTAGCACGATCTGTGGCTTGATTCATAAGGATTTTTTCTAGTGTGGCGCCACGGGTGGGGCGTTATACTCATTTATTGAGTCAGCGCCGGATTTTAATTGGCGCGCCATTCTTTCAACGCTGGTGCCAGCCCTTGTGGTCCTTGGCACCGGGTATAGGCTGGGGAACACGTCTTTTGAAACACGGCATTCTCGCCGGCGGGCTTGCTTTGGCCGCCGCCCTGCAACGACACCCCCGCCGCCTCACCGCCGCCCTGGCCTCTTTGCTGCTTGCCGGCGGTGGTGGTGCCTACGCCGTCGCCTCGTTCGCTCCTGATGTGGCCGATCTGCCGGTGCGGCAAGTGCTGCAAGACGTGGCGCCGCTTGAGGTGGCCCCCCAGCTGGCCGCTCTGGACAACCACACGCTGAACCTGTTCCGCTCGGACAGCACACGCTCCAGCGACACCGCCGACACCCTGCTCAAGCGCCTGGGCATCGACGACCCGGCGGCCGCGGCTTTTCTGCGTGGCGACAACCTGGTGCGCAGCCAGTTGCTCGGCCTGGTGGGCCGCTCGGTCACGGCCGAAGCCGACCAGCAGAACCGGTTGGTCAAGCTCAGCGCACGCTGGGCCCCCAAGGACGACAACCAGTTCAAGCGCCTGGTGATCGAGAAGACCGCGCAGGGCTTCGCCTCGCGCCTGGAAACCGCGGCCTTCACCACCTCGAGCCGACTGGCGGGCGGCCTGATCGATTCCTCGCTGTTCGCCTCCACCGACGCGGCGGGCATCCCTGACAGCGTGGCCGTACAGCTGGCTGAAATTTTCTCCGGCGACATCGATTTCCACCGTGCGCTGCGCAAAGGCGCGCGCTTTTCGGTCATCTATGAAACCCTGGAGGCCGACGGTGAGCCGCTACGCGCCGGGCGTGTGCTCAGCGCCGAGTTCGTGAACAACGGCAAGACCCACCAGGCCATGTGGTTCCAGGACGGTCCGAGCGGACGCGGCGGTTACTACACCCTGGACGGCCAGAGCCTGCGCCGCGCCTACTTGGCCTCGCCCCTGGCGTTCTCCCGCGTGACCAGCGGCTTCAAGATGCGCTTCCACCCGATCCTGCAGACCTGGCGTGCCCACCTGGGCGTCGACTATGCAGCCCCCAGCGGTACCCCGGTGCGCAGCGTGGGCGACGGTGTGGTCGACTTTGCCGGCCGCCAGGGCGGCTTTGGCAACGTGGTCTTCGTGAAGCACCGCAACAACCACACCACGGTCTACGCCCACCTGAGCAGCGTCGCAGTGCGCCGCGGCCAGAGCGTCAACCAGGGCCAGAACCTGGGTGCGGTCGGCGCCACCGGCTGGGCCACCGGCCCACACTTGCATTTCGAGTTCCGCGTCAACGGCGCTCATCAGGACCCACTGACCCTGGCCCGCCAGAGCGAGACCGTGCCGGTGTCGACCGCGGCCCGCCCGTTGTTCGAGCGCCAGGCCCAGGCCACACGCCAGCAGCTTTCGGTGGCCGCCCTGGTGCAGCAGACCAGTGCCCAGTGACGGCGCCTGCTGCATCGGCCTGATGTCCGGCACCTCGCTGGACGGGGTCGACGGCACCTTGGTGGACTTCGCCACCTCCCCCCGGGTCCTGGCCCATGCCAGTCGCCCCTTCCCACTGGCGCTGCGCGCCGAGTTGCTGGCCCTGAACAGCCCTGGTCCCAACGAACTGCACCGCGCCGCCCTGGCGGCCGATCAGCTGGCACGGCTGTACGCCGACGTGGTGGCCGACTTGTTGCAGCACACCAGCCTCCAGGCCGCACAGGTGCGGGCCATTGGCGCCCATGGCCAGACCGTGCGCCACCACCCGTTCGAGCCCCGCTACTCGCTGCAGCTCAACCAACCGGCCCTGCTGGCCGAGCTGACCGGCATCGACGTGGTGGCCGACTTCCGCAGCCGCGACCTGGCCGCCGGCGGCCAGGGCGCGCCGCTGGTGCCGGCCTTCCACCAGGCCGTGTTCGGCCAGCCAGGCCGTGCCGTGGCGGTGCTGAACCTGGGTGGCATTGCCAACCTCAGCCTGCTGGGGACCGACGGCTCGGTGCGCGGCTTCGACTGCGGGCCGGCCAATGCCCTGCTGGACCTCTGGTGCGAACGCCATACCGGTGCAGCCTACGATGCCCAGGGGGCCTGGGCCGCCAGCGGCCAGGTGAGCCCGGCGCTGCTGGCCCACATGCTGGCCGAACCGTATTTCGCCCTGCCTCCCCCCAAAAGCACCGGGCGCGACCTGTTCCATGCCAACTGGCTGGCGGCACGGCTGGCGCACCAGCCCGGGCTGGCGCCGGTGGATGTGCAGGCCACGCTGGCGCAGCTCACCGTGGAGGCCAGCCTGCAAAGCCTGCGCCGCCACGCGAGCGACAGCCAGGAATTGATCGTGTGTGGTGGGGGGGCGCTGAACCGCGACCTGATGCAGCGCCTGCAGGCCGGGCTGCCCGGCGTGCCGGTGCTGGCCTCGGACGCACGCGGCCTGCCGGCGCAGCAGGTGGAGGCCGCCGCCTTTGCCTGGCTGGCGCACAAGGCCTTGCGCCGCGAGCCGGCGAACCTGCCCACGGTGACGGGGGCCCAGGGGCCCAGGGTGCTGGGCGCGCTCTACCCGGCTTGAACCGCCAGGCCAGGCAAGCCGCGCGCGGGAAGACACCCGGCTGGCCAGCGCAGGGCCGGCCAGGGGCTCAGACCGAGAAGCTGGAGCCGCAACCGCAGGTGGTGGTGGCGTTCGGATTGCGGATCACGAACTGGGCGCCCTGCAGGTCTTCCTTATAGTCGATCTCGGCCCCCACCAGGTACTGGTAACTCATGGCGTCGATCAGCAGCGACACGCCATTCTTGGTCATGGTGGTGTCGTCTTCGTTGGTGACCTCGTCGAAGGTGAAGCCGTACTGGAAGCCGGAGCA
>CAZKDU010000248.1:1655-3435 GCA_964551485.1 uncultured Burkholderiaceae bacterium | reverse complement strand
TGCGTCACGTGCTGGTAGCCGGCCAGCGTGAGCTGGGCCTTGAGGCGCGCCTCGTCGAGCCGCTGCTTGGCCTTGAAATGGAAGATGTGGCCGGCCAGGAAGCCCGGCGGCGCCAGCCGGTACAGCGCGGTGGTGGCCGGCACCAGCACCACGTCGGCGCCGCTGTCCTTGTCGCGCTGGGAAATGCGCCACAGCGTGGCCAGGCGTTCGGAGATCAGGTCCTGGTGCGGCGAGAAGGTGTCGTAGGGCAGGGTCTCCCAATCCGGGAACAGGGCCGCACGCAGCCCGGGCGCGAAGAAGGCCAGTTCGTCGAGCAGGCGCTGCGCGTCGCCGGCGTCGGCCGTGACCACGGCGGTCAGCCGGCCGGCGGCGCACTCGCGCTCGGCCAGCCGCGCCAGCAGCAGGGCGTCGGCCGAGCCCACCGGACGGGGCAGGGTGAAGCGTTGGCCGGCAGTGAGTTTGGGAAGGTCCATCGGGAAAACGCGGGCGCCACGACAAAACACCCCGCGCCCGAAGGGGCGGGGTGTGCAGGCCTGGATTTTAGAATGCGCCCACCCATGACGGATTCCGCCCCCCCCGCCGCCGCCACGCCCGTGCCGCTCCAGGCCCCAGGCACGCCCCCGACAGGTGCCGTGCGCTGCCACGCGCTCATCCCCTGCGCTGGCCAGGGCAGCCGGGCCGGCACGGCCCAGCCCAAGCAGTACCAGCCGGTGGCCGGCCAGCCGCTGGTGCACCACACGCTGGCGGCCTTTGCCGCCGTGCCGCGCATCGGCCGCGGCCTGCTGGTGGTGGCCCCGGACGACCCCCACTGGGACACGGCCGCGCCCCCGATTGCTCCTTTTTCGATAGCAAGGTGTGGAGGATCCACAAGGGCTGAGAGCGTGTTGAATGGCCTGGGTGTGCTGCTGGCTGGGGGCGCGGACGCGCACGACTGGGTGCTGGTCCACGACGCTGCGCGTTGCCTGGTGACGCCCACCGAGGTCAACGCCCTGATCGACGCCTGCCT
Source organism: uncultured Burkholderiaceae bacterium (assembly GCA_964551485.1). Taxonomy (GTDB): domain Bacteria; phylum Pseudomonadota; class Gammaproteobacteria; order Burkholderiales; family Burkholderiaceae_C; genus CAZKDU01. The sequence goes on along the minus strand of CAZKDU010000248.1, from coordinate 2,429 downwards.
GCCCGACGCCGTGGGCGGCCTGCTGGCCCTGCCGCTGCCCGACACCCTGAAGGCCGCGCGCCAGGAGCGCGTGGCCGCCACCGTGGCGCGCGACGACACGTGGCTGGCGCTGACGCCGCAGATGTGCCGCCTGGGCCTGCTGCGCCAGGCCCTGCAGCAGGCCGCCGAGCGCGCCCGCCGCGACCCCGCGGCCGATCCCGTGACCGACGAGTCCAGCGCCATCGAGGCCCTGGGCCTGGCGCCGCGCCTGGTGCCGGGGAGCGCCCAGAACTTCAAGGTCACCTACCCGAACGATTTCGCGCTGGCCGACGCCATCCTCAGGAGCCGCATGCCATGACCACTTCCGCCCCGACCCCTGCGGCCCTGCCGCGCCTGCGCATTGGCGAGGGCTGGGACGTGCACGCCCTGGTGCCGGGCCGCCGCCTGGTGCTGGGGGGGGTGGAGATCCCGCACACGCTGGGCCTGCTCGGCCACTCTGACGCCGACGCGCTGCTGCACGCCATCACCGACGCGCTGCTGGGCGCGGCCGCGCTTGGTGACATCGGCCGCCATTTCCCCGACACCGACCCGCAGTTCCGCGGCGCCGACTCGCTGGCCCTGCTGGCCGAGGCCGCGCGCCGGGTGCGCGCCGCTGGCTTCGAGGTTGCCAACGTGGACAGCACCGTGGTGGCGCAGGCGCCCAAGCTCGCGCCCCACATCCCGGCCATGGTGGCGCGCATCGCCCAGGCCCTGGGCCTGGCGCCTGGCCAGGTCAACGTGAAGGCCAAGACGGCC
>CAZKDU010000248.1:0-1645 GCA_964551485.1 uncultured Burkholderiaceae bacterium | reverse complement strand
TGGGCCCTGTGGGCCAGGGCCTGAGCATCGAGGCGCGCGCCGTGGTGCTCCTGATTTCATAGCAATCTAATCAGCATTGGCAAGGGTTAGAGGCCGATTGGGTTGAGGGTCTGGCGAAACGGGCAGACTGAGCCAAGCCGCTACATGCCGTGGGCTGGCGCTCAGCCCAGGTCCGGGGCGCGCCGCAGCTGGATGTGGGCGGCCAGGCCACCGCTGGCGCTGGACCCGAGGCGGAACTGCCCGCCCATGCGCTGCACCGACTTGTCGACGATGGCCAGGCCCAGGCCGGTGCCAGTGGCCGCGGTGCGCGCCGTGTCGCCGCGGAAGAAGGGCTGGGTCAGGTGCGGCAGCTGCTCGGCGGGCACGCCCGGCCCCTGGTCGGAGACCTCGACCAGCACCCACTCGTCGAGTGTGCCGGCGCGCACCAGCACCTCGGCATGGTCCTGGCCCGGGCTCTTGCCGTAGCGGCGTGCGTTCTCCAGCAGGTTGGTGATCACGCGCGCCAGCTCCACCGGGTCGGCCAGCGCCTGCAGTGCCTCGGGCACGTCCAGGCTCAGGTGCAGGTCGCTGTGCTGGCGCAGGGCCTGGCCGGCCTCGGCCACCACCTGGGCCAGGGGCACCGGCGCCAGCACGTTGCGGCCGGGCCGCGCGTAGTCCATGAACTTGCTGATGATGCCGTCGAGCTGCTCGATGTCGGCCACCATGTCCTGGCGCGCCGTGGCGTCGGCCACGCTGAGCTCGGTCTCCAGGCGCAGGCGCGCCAGCGGGGTGCGCAGGTCGTGCGAGATGCCGGCCATCATCACGGTGCGGTCCTGCTCCAGCTTGGCCAGCTGCTGGGCCATGCGGTTGAAGCCGATGTTGACCTCGCGGATCTCCGGTGTCCAGGCGGTCTCGCTGAGCCGGCCGCCGTCGAAGTCGCCGTCGCGCACGCGCCCGGTGGCGCGCGACAGGGCCTTGAGCGGCTTGTTCACGAAGCCCGCGATCAGCGCCGCGCCGGCCAGAGAGAACAGCGCCGCGATCAGCAGCCAGGTGACCCAGGTGCGGCCGCCGACAGGGATCAGGCGCTCGCGATCCATCAGCAGCCAGTAGGCGTCGCCCTCGATGCCGAAGCCCACCCACAGTGCTTCCTCGCCGTTGACGCTGCGCGCCATCACCGTGTCGGAGCCGAGCCGTTGCTTGACCTCGCTGGCCACGCGCTGGCTCAGAGGGTCGGTGTCGAAGGGCTCGAACTCGTCCTCGGCCTCGCGCGGCAGCACGCGCACGCCCTCCTGCTCAGCCAGGGTCTTGATCAGCGAGATGCGGGCAATGGCGTCGGCGTGCACCAGGGCCGCGCGGCTCAGGTTCACCAGGGTGGCGATCTGCTGCGCGGTCTGCACCGCGCGCGGCTCGAACTCCAGCGCGCGGAAGGTCTGCAGCCAGGCCAGGGCACTGCAGGCCAGCAGCAGGGCCAGCATGACGAAGGTGCGCCAGAACAGGCTCAGGCCGCGCAGGTGCGGCAGGCCCTGGCGCCGCAGCGCCACGCGCAGCGTGCGCAGCCAGGGCCAGCGCGGCCAGGCCGGGCCGCCGCTGGCGGTGGGAGGGGCGTGTGGGTCCACGGCCGGTGCCCGCGGCTCAGTCAGGCACGAACACGTAGCCCACGCCCCAG
>CAZKDU010000247.1:0-3440 GCA_964551485.1 uncultured Burkholderiaceae bacterium | reverse complement strand
AAAGCACACCATGTCCAGCTATAACGCCCCCTTTGAAATCCATGTGCATGGTGAAGTGTCGCTGCGCCCCGACGTGGGCTACGACCAGCTGCAGGAGGCCTTGAAGCCGCTGTGGACATACGCCGGCGCCCGCTCGCTGGCCGACGCCGCGGCCAGCAGCTACGAGGAAGAGCCCGGCATCCGCTTCGACGCGCACGAGCACCTGCTGCAGCTGTGCTGGACGCTGCCCGGCGACGAGGACTTTCGCCAGGCGCTCGACGAGATGTGCATGAGCCTCAACGAGCTCTCGGCCAACGGCGCGGCGCTGGAGGTGACCTTCTACGACGTCGAGTTCGACGAGGACGACCCCGAGGCCGAGGACGAAGACTCGCGCGACGACTTCGTCATGCTGTTCGTCGGCCCCACGCCTGCGGCCATCATGCAGGTGCAGCGCGACCTGCTGGTGCAGGACGTGGTCAACCTGATGGAACGCCATTTCGACGGCGCCGAGCTCGGTGGCGTGGTCGAGGAGATCGACAAGCTGTTCAACCAGCGCTTCGACGCCCTGGTCAACTCGCTGGAGCTGGGCAAGCCGCCACGCGGCCTGGGCGGCGGCGGCAGTGGTGGCCACGGCGGCGGCCGCCGTCCGCGCCACCTGCACTGAACCCCGCATCCCCATGGCCGGCCCCGTGCAGACCGCACTGAACCCCGGCGTGCGCCGCCGCGAGCTGTTCGGCTGGGCCATGTACGACTTCGCCAACTCGGGCTACACCACGGTGGTGCTGACCGCGGTGTTCGCCGCCTACTTCGTGGGCGGCATCGCCCAGAAGGCCGAGTGGGCCACCTTCGCCTGGACCGCGGCGCTGAGCCTGTCCTCGGCCCTGGTCATGCTCAGCATGCCGGCCATCGGCGCCTACGCCGACCTGCACGCCTGCAAGAAGCGCCTGCTGGCCTTCACCACCGTGGGCTGCGTGCTGGCCACGGCCGCGCTGGCGCTCACGCCCGGGCTGAGCGGCGCCTGGCGCGTGGCCCTGGCGCTGGCCCTGGTGGTGGTCTCCAACCTGTTCTACTCGTACGGCGAGGCGCTGGCCGGGGCCTTCCTGCCCGAGCTGGCTCGGCCCGAGGCCATGGGCCGGGTCAGCGGCTGGGGCTGGGGCCTGGGCTATTTCGGCGGCATGCTGGCGCTGGGCCTGAGCCTGGCCTACGTGCTGCAGGCCCAGGCGCGCGGCGAGGGTGCCGACCATTTCGTGCCAGTCACGCTGCTGATCACGGCCGGCCTCTATGGTCTGGCCTCGCTCGCCACCTTCGGCCTGCTGCGCGAGCGCGCGCGGCCGGGCGAACGCGCGGGCGAGCCGGGGCTGCGGGCCTCGCTGCAGCGCCTGCGCGCCACCTTCGGCGCGGCGCGCCGCCACACCGACTTCATGTGGCTGCTGGCCTGCGCCGTGGCCTACCAGGGTGGCGTGGCCGTGGCCATCAGCCTGGCCGCGATCTACGCCGAGCAGGTGGTGGGCTTCCAGCCGCAGGAGACCATGGTGCTGATCTTCGTGCTCAACATCGCCGCGGCTGTGGGGGCGCTGCTGTTCGGGCACGGCCAGGACCGCCTCGGCCACAAGCTGGCCCTGGGCCTGACCCTGCTGGGCTGGGTCGCCACCTGCGTGCTGGCGGCCCTCAGCACCACCAAGGGCAGCTTCTGGGGGGCCGCCGCCATCGCCGGGCTGTGCATGGGCAGCAGCCAGTCGGCCGGGCGGGCCCTGGCCGGCATGTTCGCGCCGGTGCAGCAGCTGGCCGAGTTCTTCGGCTTGTGGATCTTCGCCACGCGGCTGGCCAGCATCATCGGCCCGCTGAGCTACGGCGCCATCACCTGGGCCACGGGTGGCAACCAGCGCCTGGCCATCCTCAGCACGGCCGGGCTGTTCGTGCTGGGCCTGCTGCTGCTGTGGCCGATCGACGTGGCGCGCGGCCGGCGTGCGGCGCAGCAGGCCAGTGAACGCGCCGCCTGAGCGGCCGGCCTCCGGTGGCCCAGGCCAGGGTCCTCGGCGTTCTCCATCCCTTGCCTGCCCCGGCCCGGCGCTACGGCTGAGCCCGGTGTGACCCGGCCCGGACCTGTCTCGCTGTCATCCCGTCACCCGCCGGCGGGCGGGGGTTGAACGGGGCAAGGGTGGGGCCGCAGGCCGGGGGCGTGTGGCGACCGCCTCAGATGTCCAGCGCCGGCACGTCCCAGGCCTGGCCGAGCCAGGCCTGCGCGGCCGTGGCCAGGCGCTGCGGCTGGCCGGTGGTGTAGAGCGCCACGCCACCGGGGCCGACGCCGCTGGCCAGGTCGCGCGCGTGCAGCACGTCGCGGGTGTGGCGCGCCACCGGCTCGCCGGTGTCGATGATGCGCACCTCGGGGCCCACGCAGCGGCGCCACACGTCCAGGGCGAACGGGTAGTGGGTGCAGCCCAGCACCAGGCAGTCGATCTGCCCGGGTTCGGTGCCAAAAGTGCCGCAAGCCCTTGTGTAGCGGTCGCAGAGTGCTATGGTTTCTGTAGCGTCCTGGGTTTCGCACTGGCGCTCGATGGCGTGTGCCAGGCCGTCGCAGGGCTGCAGCACGAACTCGGCCTGGCCGGCCAGGCCGGCCTGCAGCGCGGCCAGGCGCCGGCTGCCCAGGGTGCTGCGCGTGGCCAGCACCGCCACGCGGCGCGTGCGGCTGGCCAGGGCGGCCGGCTTGAGCGCCGGCTCCACCCCAATCAAGGGCAGGGCAGGGTGGTCCTGGCGCAGGGTGTCGATGGCAGCGGCGGTGGCAGTGTTGCAGGCCACCACCAGGGCCTTGATGCCGTGCGCGGCCAGCAGGTGTCGCGTGATGGCGCGCGCACGGGCCGTCACGTGCACGTCGTCGCGCTCACCGTAGGGCGCATGGCCACTGTCGGCGAGGTAGACGAAGCGCTCGTGCGGCAGCGCCAGGCGCAGGGCCTGGAGCACGCTCAGGCCGCCGACGCCGCTGTCGAAGACGCCGATCGTGGCCGAGGCCTGGACGGGGTTCACGGCAGGGCCCGTGGGCCGGGTTCAGGCCGTGGCGACCGGGATGTTCTTGAACTCGCCGCTGGCGATGCGCTTGCTCCACTCGGCCGGGCCGGTGATGTGGGCGCTGGTGCCACCGGCGTCCACCGCCACGGTGACCGGCATGTCGACCACGTCGAACTCGTAGATGGCTTCCATGCCCAGGTCGGCAAAGCCCACCACCTGGGCGGCCTTGATGGCCTTGCTCACCAGGTAGGCGGCGCCGCCCACGGCCATGAGGTAGGCGCTCTGGTGCTTCTTGATGGCTTCGATCGCGACCGGGCCGCGCTCGGCCTTGCCGACCATGGCGATCAGGCCGGTCTGGGCCAGCATCATGTCGGTGAACTTGTCCATGCGGGTGGCGGTGGTCGGGCCGGCGGGGCCCACGGCCTCGCCCTTCACCGGATCGACCGGGCCGACGTAGT